>JBEAPM010000100.1:0-9872 GCA_041164445.1 Cyanobacteriota bacterium | reverse complement strand
GACTATCTCATCAAATATCCCTGAGTGTTTCAAGCGTCTCGACTCTTTGATCTTCCCGATGTCTTTAAAATAATTGATTCCTCCTCTGTTGACCAGCCATTAGCCATAATGAGAATTGCTGTACTGAACGTTAAACATTAAAGAAACAGAAGCGGTTCCACACTGTCTGTGCGAAACCGCTTTTTTGCTGATGATGGGCGACCCACTTCAGGCGGAAGAGTAGGGCGCAGAGCGCCGCACGCTTCCCTTCAATTTTTTTGCTTTCAGTAGAAAGCCCTCATAACGCAAAGTAAAACAACCGAGTTCAAGCCCTTAGTCAATAAACGGAGCTTGAGCAAAGGAATCCAAACCGACAGAATCCAAAATATCCGCCCATTCATTGGGGTCACTATCCCGCAGACTGGACAGAATCGCCATGGTTTCGTGCCAAATTCCTTCGTTGGCATAGATTTCAGCTTTTTCGAGCGGAGTCTTTGCCGCCTCTAGCATCGCTTCAAGCTCAGGGGTGAGTTCTGCCCGCTGAACCTGACCCGATACGCTGGAAATCCGTTGTTCTGAAGTACCCAGTCCTAAAGCGGTACTCGGAACTCCATCGCAGTACAAGGTAAATTTCCAGTCATAAACTTGATCCATGGCCAAGGCAATTTCTTGGGGCATAGTAAAGGAGACCACGCCAGGCTGACCGGAGAGTAAGATTTCCTGGGTGTAACTTTGGCTACCATCTGCACTGAGATTAAGGGTAAAGCGACCGATTAAGGCATCGGTTTGAGGAATATAAACGAAAAACTGTGTATCTTCGTTCACCGTCAGACTCACGGTGCTGTCAGGGATAAGAGCCGTTAGACCGGGCGCACAATTTCCCCGCACTCCTGCGCCAGCAGTCCGCTTAGGAGCGCTACCGCTACCAGGGGGGAATTGCAAACTTAAATACACGGGAGAGTCTGTTTCTGCAAAGGCAGGAGCCATGGGCAACATGGCCGCAGCCAAGGGCAGGGTCAACAGAAAACGAGTTACTTTGGAAACAAGACTAGGATGAGAAGACATAGATTGCCACATAGACTTTAGAAACCTCCACAATATTACAGAAGGAAAGGGAAATAATGGGGTGCGGAATATCACAAGGGGACACGGAAGATATCCCGGTGTTTTGTCGATCCAAAGCACAAGCACTAACTAGGGGCTGTCATCAGTTAGCGATGAAATGACTATGCTGTGATTGTTTCAGCCCTGAGCTGTAAAACTGGGATGGGCGCGGCTCATGTCGATAGCGACCGGGAGAGCCTACACCACATCCCCCCTTTAGCCCCATTGAGTCCCATTGAGGATTGCTGTAAGAACAACATTGATACTCAGAATAATGGATTTTCTGGGCTCAAGAACCCATGGATATGCCCCTAAGGATGATGACTTGTAGTGGCGTAGATTGTTTCCGAATTCAGAAACTAGGAAAACAGGGGTAGAGCACTTACAACCCGCCGCTCTTGCTCAACTCTTGCTTAAACCTTGTCAGAGGTTTGGGCTAAGGCTTGCACCCATTCTAAACGATCGCTGAAAATCGTCACGGCCATATCGGGATCATCGCGTTCAGTAAGGGAGCGATGTATCTCTCCGACGTAAGTGGGTTCGGAAATACCGGGTTCTGGATGGGCAATAATTCTGGCCCGAATTAAGAGATCGGGATGTTCTGGTTGTTGGGAAAAACGTCCTGGCGAAAAGAGATTATAAGCGGCTTGCTGCAGAGTGGCCTCTAAGGTGGTTTCATCGATCGCTTCATTGACGACAATAACGGCTTGATTGCTACCGGTATCGTAAACCAACCGATAGGGGGCGGCGCCGGGAATTTCTACCCGTTGAAACAGCCCTAAGCTTAAGCCGAAGCTCCCCACGACTAAAACGGCAAAAAAGCCCGTCACCCCGACGAGTTGAAAGCGGAACCGCCATTGGGCCAAAAAGGACAGTAACGTGAGACCCGCAAAGGCAAGGGTGGCCAGACCGAGCCAGACGGTCAGATTCAAAAATTCACTAGAAACAAACATTCAGGTTTGGGGATTCACTGGAGTACATGGGCCGCAACCTTCAACCTTGCTGAGGTTGAGAGTTACGTTTGAGCATTATTACGGTTATTCCCCTACTCAGAGGGGAGGCAGAGCAAACTTTTCGGAAACAGCCAACCTACCCTTTCAAGAAGGACACCAACACAGGACGGCTACCCCTCATCTTCGGTGGAGATAGCAGAGCGATCGGCTTCGCTAAAGTTGGGGGACTCTAAAGCAGCCCGCAGAGCGTGCCAAGTTAAATTAGCACATTTGATCCGCACGGGGAACTGGGCAACCCCTTGCATGGCATTGAGTTTGCGGTGTTCTCGCGGAAATTCTGTTTCTCCCCGCATCATGGCTTGAAATTGCTCCACCATGGCGAGGGCCTGTTCGATGGTCTTGCCTCGAATACTATCTGCCATCAAATCGGCGGACGCAATGGAAATGGCACAGCCTTCGCCATCAAATTTGACATCTTCAATGCGATCGTCTTCGGCATTGAGGCACAGGGTCAACTCGATCGTGTCGCCACAGGAGGGGTTATGCCCCCGTTGTTGGCGGCTAACGGGATTCGTCCGGCCTCGGTGACGGGGTTTTTTGTAGTGGTCAAGAATGACCTGCTGATAAAGATCTCGTAAGTTTCCTAAAGTTGATGTCATGAAGGCCTCAATGCTGAAAATGCTAAACAATCAGTCTGGATCGCTGAATCTGGCTAACGAAGTCCCACCCAGGTAAAGAAGTCTTGGTGGGTGAAAAATTCAAGAATGAGAATGCTGACAAAGCCCAGCATTGCAAAACGCCCATTAATGCGCTCTGCATAGGTCGTCCAGCCAAATCCAGGGGTGGGTTCTTCAGGTTTCTGGGTCATAGAAGTCGATAAGGTACTATTACTTATTTTAGACGTAATGCGGGTTCATCGAGGTGGATAGCAGCCGTTCACCCGTTGAAAATTTTTCCCTCGTTGCTAGGTTTCTGGGATTTCTAAAGCTGGGAAAGACCGCAAAGATACACCAAGATCCCCAAGAGCACCCTGTACAAAAGCTCTACACTAAGAATGATTACTGGGCACCTCCCACAGAAAAATGAGGTGTGGCAAGGAGCGCAGCCGCCTGCCACAATGAATTATCGAGGTGTTTGGCTACCAACGTAAGGCGGAAGAGTGCGGCGCGAAGCGCCGCACTCTTCCATTCAATTTTTACGCTTTCAGTGGAAAGCCAGGTGTTTTACTGAAGAGTGAATGGATGAATATGTCTCGCAAGTTTTTATTCGGTGGCCTTTGGCTGAGCTTTTTACTCTATGCCCTGCTGTTGGCTCCCCCGGATGACCCCGATACCTTTAGCTTAATTGAACGTCTATCCGCTGGGGAATGGGCAGGCCTGAATCCGTTAATTATTGCCTTGTTTAATCTCATGGGAATTTGGCCCATGGTCTATTGTTCCGTGTTGTTTGCCGATGGTAGAGGGCAGCGGTTACCAGCCTGGCCCTTTGCCCTCGGTTCCTTTGCCTTTGGTGCTTTTTTGTTGCTGCCCTATTTGGCCTTGCGCCAAGCTAACCCTACTTTTAAGGGAAGCAAAACGATCGCCATACGGATTTGGGATTCGCGCTGGTTTGCCGCCACTTTTCTCCTGGGGGCGATCGTCTTAATGGGCTATGGCTTAGGAATGGGGCTGAGCCAGGGCTGGTGGGGAGATTTTGTCACCCAATGGCAAACCTCCCGATTTATCCATGTCATGAGCCTAGACTTTTGTCTTCTGACCCTCCTCTTTCCCACCTTAATTCAAGATGATCTGGCCCGGCGGGGGGTGCATCGTCGTGATCCCCTGTGGGGACTTTCTCTATTCCCCCTGGTGGGAGCTTGTCTGTACCTAGTTTTGCGTCCGTCATTGCCAGAGAGCCAGGTCTCTTGATTTTGGCGACCCCGATCTCGCTGCTGCCTCCCTGACGGATCCCTAAGACCCACGGAAAAATAAGGACTGTGGCGGGTGCCCGCCACAACTTATCGAGGTGGCCCTTACTTATTGGGTTGAGGGGTCATCCGTAAATAGGGTCTAACCTCTGTCACCCCTTTGGGAAAGCGTTTTTGGGCTTCTTCCGTACTAATGGACGGCACAACAACACAGTCATCCCCCTCGATCCAATTCACTGGGGTAGCCACTTGATAGTTATCCGTTAATTGCAAGGAATCAATGACCCGTAGAATTTCCTGAAAATTTCGGCCGGTACTGGGCGGATAGGTTAGGGTTAATCTCAGTTTACGATTGGGATCAATCACAAAGACGGTTCTCACCGTTAACATCGGATTAGCATTGGGATGAATCATGCCATAAAGTTCAGAAACTTTTTTATCTGTATCCGCAAGAATGGGATAGTTAATGGTTGTATTTTGGGTGTTATTAATATCGCCAATCCATCCCAGATGAGATTCAGAACTATCAACGCTAAGGGCAATGACTTTAGCATCCCGCTTTTCAAATTCTGCCTTGAGTTTTGCGACTTCTCCTAATTCTGTTGTGCAAACGGGGGTATAGTCTGCTGGATGAGAAAAGAGTACAACCCAACTTGTACCAGCCCAATCATAAAAATTAATAGTTCCTTCTGAGGAATCTTGGGTAAAATTGGGAACTACGTCTCCGAGTTGTAAAACCATTTATTCGCTTGGCTCCTGATTATCCGAAAGGACTGTTTTAAGGGTGGTTTTCAGCATAGAGGTCTCAAGAAGTCTTCTCATAAACTGAGATTTTTTCTTAAGCTTTGTTGATCTCACCTCTGGGTATCCTAGCTTAACCTATTGGTAACAACTTAAAGCGGAAGAGTGCGCCACACTGTTCCTTCAATTTTTTGGCTTTCAGTGGAAAGCCAACCTGTTCAACCTTTAATCCTCGTTCTCAAATCGTCATCATGCTCAACACCTATCGGGGTAGTTGCCATTGCGGCGCAATTCAATTTGAAGCCCAAGCACCAGAAACCGTTACTGTGCAGGATTGTAACTGTTCGATTTGTAGTAAAACGGGCTTTTTACATTTAATCTTGCCCAAAACCCAGTTTAAGCTGTTGCAAGGGGAAGGGGTGATCACCACCTATCGGTTTAATACGGGGGTTGCTCAGCACACCTTTTGTCGGATCTGTGGCTGTAAACCTTTTTATATTCCGCGATCGAATCCCGATGGGATTGATGTCAATCTTCGCTGTTTGGATACTGCCCCCCCTGAGGTGACGATCGAGGTCTTCGATGGACAAAACTGGGAGGCGAACAGTGCCAGCTTAGCTCACCTCAGCCAAGAGCCGGAAGCGAGTCTAAGCGTGACTTCGGAACAACCGGAGCCACAGGAGTAACCCAGGCCAGATTACCGCCAGATTCCGGCCACAATGAATCGGGGTGCCCCTTAATCTCTAACGTTTGAGGTGAATGCTTGATTTAAATAGTCCCGCAGGTGTAGGAGATTATCCGGTAAATCTTGGCGCATTGCCTCTTGGATAAATGGGGCGGGAATGGGCAAGCTGGCGGCGGCCTGAACGGTGTAGTTTAAAAAAGTACCGGCGCTATCCGGGGCTTCCTGCAACCAAACCTCTGCTTCAAATTCCCGAAAACAATTATTAGGTTTTTCGAGATGGAACCAAATGCGTCGTTGCGGGTATTCCCGCACCATGAGTTCCGTCTCCACCGCAATGGTAATCAAGGCAAACTTTTTCGCTGCCGCCTGGTATAACCGCTTACGGAAAGGACTTTGGCGCTCTAGCAGGACACTTTTGGTAACGTGGGGGAAAATATTGGCCCAGCGATCGTAATCCGTTAAAGACTCCCAGACTAGCGATCGAGCTTGAGACAAATAGATCTGAGCGGCGACCATCCCTCCCCACAGCGAATACAAGCGAGACTGAACCAACACCTCACCCTGTTGCAAGCGAGCTTGCTGCAATACGTTCAAGTTAGTCTGGGGGAAGGAGTCATGCACAATGAGTCATGCACCGCAATAAGTGGTGATCCAGGCGTTGTTTATATCTTAGGGCTTGAACGTGCTGGAGAGCCGACGGGCGATCGGGAGAGTGTGAGAAATCCCCCTCACCATTATCCTGTAGGGCACCAGGAAACATTCAAAAATTTCCCTGGTACTCAAACAAGAAAAGAAACGGTGTCAAGGGGCTAAGCCGCCCGCCACAATTAATCGAGGATCCTAAAGACGAACACCAGTACACTAAGTTTAATCGGCTACCAACTTAAGGCGGAAGAATGCGGCGCTCCGCGCCGCACTCTTCCATTAAATTTTTCCGCTTTCAGTGGAAAATCGTTTAATCTTCGTCTTCCTCTTCATCTTCCGGATAAACAAAACCTTCTGCCCGACCGGTCAGAATAGATTTTGCTCTAGAGATTGCTTTTTCAGCTTCGACAGCAGCCTTTTTGCGCCAGTTGGCACGGCGCATATCACGCTTACTTTTAGAGGTCTTTTTCTTAGGAACAGCCATAATGATCGCTTCTAGGGAATAAGATAAAGCAGTCTATCATTATAGACAGGGCTGAACCTTTTGGGAAGATCTTGAAGCTGCAGGGGCAGTCCGGAGGCTCTACCCCAGGGGATATGGCGTTTGCCGGGCTGCTGGAGGTCTTCAGAGATTTTCCGCCGGAGGCGGAAGAGGGATGGTGTCGGGCGGCGCAGCCACCCAACACCATTAATCCATGAGCGAGAGGCAGTTTCCCATAAAACAATCTTTGAGCGGTTTAGTTATGCCGAATTCCTATCGTTATCAAGTTGGGGGAGCCTTGACGATCGATGCTCCCACCTATGTGGTTCGTCAGGCCGATCAGGAACTGTATACCGCCCTCAAGCAAGGGGATCTGTGCTATGTCCTCAACTCTCGGCAAATGGGGAAATCCTCGTTATTAATGCGCACGAAACATCGGCTGAGGCAGGAGGGGTTTCAGTGTAGTGCGGTAGATTTGACCCGAATTGGCAGTCATCAAGTGACCCCTTTGCAATGGTATAAGGGGATTTTTGTTGAACTCTGCCGTAGCTTTGGTTTACTGGGAAAATTTAAGTTTAATGAGTGGTGGCAAGCCCAAGATGGCGTTTCCTATGTGCAGCGCTTGAGCCATTTTTTTGAATTATTACTCACGGATTATTTCCCTAACGATCGTTTAGTGATCTTTGTTGATGAAGTAGATAAAATCCTCGGTTTAGAATTTTCCGTTGCCGACTTTTTTGCCATGATTCGGGAAAGTTATAACCGACGATCGTTAACCCCCTGCTATCAACGCTTAACCTTTGCGGTGTTTGGGGTGGCGGATCCCTCCGATCTGATGACGGATCCCTTAACGACTCCTTTTAATGTTGGGCAGGGTATCGCCTTGGAAGGGTTTCAGTGGCATGAAATTTCCCCCTTGATGACCGGTTTAGCTGCAAAAATTGAAGGGGATGCTATTGCCCTCTTTAAGGAAATTTTATCCTGGACAGGGGGACAGCCTTTTTTAACCCAAAAAGTATTTAACCTAATCGATCGTCGCCTCAAGGATCAGGGCACTTTACTGTTATCCCCAGGCACAGAGGTAGACTGGGTTGAAAAACTGGTGCGCTCCCGCATTATTGATCATTGGGAAGCTCAAGATGAACCGGAACATTTACGGACAATCCGCGATCGTTTATTGTTCAATGAAGACACCACGATCGGTCTCCTCTCCCTCTACCAGAAAATTCTCTGTGCAGATCGGACGTTAACGGAAATTCCCTCCCATCCAAACCAAGATAATCGTACAGCGGTGGATCTCCTCCTCAGTGGGCTGGTGATTCGTCGTCAAGGACAATTACAGATTAAAAATCGCATTTACCAAGAGGTCTTTAATGCGGCCTGGGTGAATCAACAACTCACCCAGCGGCGGCCCTATGCCCTGGCCCTAACCGCTTGGTCTGAGACAAAACGACAGGATCCGAGCCATCTCTTGCAGGGACAGAGTTTAATAGACGCAAAAGTTTGGGCAGAGGGAAAAAGTCTCAGCGATCTGGACTATCAGTTTTTAGCCCGCAGTGAAGAACAGGATCGTCAGATGGCCCAAGCAATTTTGGAATCGGAACGGGCCAGTGCGATCAGTGCCAAGCTGGGGGAAGAACGGAAGCGCCTCGCAGAGGAGAAAAAAACCGCCCGTCTACAACGTTTGCTGATCGTTGCCATTAGCATTGCCCTCGTCATTGTTTCCACCCTAGGGGTCACGGCGGCCACACAGTATAAACAATCGCTGCAACGATCGGTGGAAGCGGTGATTACCTCTAGTGAAGCGCTGTTTGCCTCTAATCAGCGTTTGGATGCCCTAGTGGAAGCGATCTGGGCGAAGGAACAGGTGCAAACCCTGCTTCCCCCCCCTCCCCTCTCTACCCAAGAGCGGGCCGATCGTGCCCTGCGCCAAGCCCTGTACAGTGCGGTGGAATATAACCGCCTTTCAGGACATCAAGCCAGCATTTTTAGCATTGACTTCAGTCCCGATGGCACTTGGCTGGCCACCGCTAGTGGTGACAGCACCGTGAAGGTGTGGTCTGCCCAAGGCAAGCTTCTGCAAACCCTGAATGGACATGGCTCAGTTGTCTGGAGTGTGGCCATTAGCCCCGATGGTCAAAGCATTCTGACCGGTAGTGATGATAATTTAGCGAAACTGTGGAGTCAGGACGGTCAGCTTTTGGCTACCTTACGGGGGCACCGAGCAGGGGTTTTAGATGTGGCCTTTAGTCCCGATGGTCAATTACTGGCCACCGCTAGCGGGGATGGTACGGTGCGGCTGTGGAATCAGGATGGCAGTTTAAGGGAGATCATTGCCCA
Organism: Cyanobacteriota bacterium; assembly: GCA_041164445.1. Lineage (GTDB taxonomy): Bacteria > Cyanobacteriota > Cyanobacteriia > Prochlorotrichales > Prochlorotrichaceae > JBEAPM01. The sequence continues at coordinate 1,038 of JBEAPM010000100.1, read as the reverse complement.
TCGAGCCGGGGTGGGGGTGCGCAGTGTGCAGTTCTCGCCAACGGGAGACTCAATCCTCACCGCCAGTACCGATGGTACGGCCCAACTCTGGAGTTTGGAGGGGGATCTCTGGCATAGCTTTCAAGGTCATGTTTCCGCCGTTTTTGATGCAGCTTTTAGCCCCGATGGCCAGACGATCGCTACGGCCAGTGCGGATCAAACCATTAAACTGTGGAATCGGGATGGGGCGCTGCTGCATACCTTGAGTGGTCACCGGGGGCGCGTGTGGGCGGTCAAGTTTAGCCCGGATGGGTTTTCCCTGGTTTCCGCCAGTGAGGATCAAACCCTGAAACTGTGGAATCTTGATGGCCAGTTATTAAGAACTTTAGCGGGTCATAATGCCACGGTGCGCAGTGTGGCCTTTAACCCCGCCGGAACCGTGCTTGCCTCTGCGGGCAGTGAATATGTGGTTAAGCTGTGGAAAGTTGCCAATCCCCTGCTAACCCGTTTTTATGGTCACAATGCAGGCATTATGCGGGTGGGCTTCACTTCCGATAGTCAATCTGTTTTGACCGGCAGTGCAGATCAAACCCTGCGCTGGTGGAGTCGATCGGGGCAGTTACAGCAAGTGATACAAACCCATAATTCTATGATTGTGGACTTAGGCATCAGTCTCCATAGCGACATTCTGGTGTCCACGGGGGCCGATGGCATTATCAATATTTTGACTCAAGAGGGCCAACTGCTCACCACCTTAAAAAATAGTGGCTCGAAAACCCGAGGCATTGCCGTGAGCCCCGATGGTGCCCTCATTGCGGCGGGTGATACCAATGGCAGTGTTCAAATTTGGCGATCCGATGGTCAAAAAGTCACGAGCTTTAAGGCGCACGATATTGCCATTTGGGATGTGGCCTTTAGTCCCGATGGTGGTTTGCTGGCTACCGCCAGTGGTGATAATACCGCTAGAGTTTGGCATTTAGATGGCACTCTGGAAAAGATTTTGGAGGGTCATCGAGCAGCGGTTACGGGGGTCAAATTTAGTCCCGACGGTCAGTGGAT
>JBEAPM010000099.1:0-27257 GCA_041164445.1 Cyanobacteriota bacterium | reverse complement strand
ATGTGTGTTGTGTGCCCGGAGAGAGACCACCACACAACGGTTTCAGCAGTCTAGTCCTGACAACTGATTGAGGACTGCTGTAGTATAGTACTGAGGGCTACTGACTTAAAGTGGAAGTAAGGTGGAAGAGTGTAGCACTCTTCGATTCAATTTTTTCACTTTCAGTGGAAAGCCATACTAAGGTTATTTTTATTATGAATGAGACACTCAACTTAGCCAATATTCCTGAGCACGATCGTCTACCTTTTTATGGCGCACTTTTTGCAATTGGCACCGCTGACGGGCAACTCGATCAAGATGAGATGGAACTGATCTTTGGCCTGATGGACTTGGAGGGGATGTCTGAAAGTGGCCAGCGTCAGGTTCAGTCCTATGTGATCAACCCGCCGTCCTTGTGGGAGTGCTTAAAGAAATTATCTCAAGCCGATGAACAGTTAAGATATGGTCTGATGATTAATTTAGTAGATACAGCCTGGGCAAATGATCAAGTTGATTCTGAAGAAAAGAAGGCACTGTCATTAGCCCAGCGTGAACTGAGAGTGACCGATGAACAGCGAGTAGCGATTGAAACCTTTATTGGTAAGGTTCGAGAGATTCGTGAGCGGGGTATTGATGATTATTATGCTGAAGATGCCGTTAAAACTGCAGCGACTGGATTAGATGCCGTAGGGGTTCCCCTTTCTGCAGTGTGGTTCTCAGGTTCGGTCATTGGATTTAGTACGGCAGGTCTTACCTCTGGCTTAACGGCGTTAGGCAAGTTCGTTAGCATTGGAGGAATGATCCCAGGAATTGACGTTGTGGTTTTAGCGGGGTTAGGGATTTTTATGGGCATTAATTGGCTCCTAGATCCAGGGGATACGCGCAAGAAAGAGGAGCTTAAAAGAGAGAAAGAGCGCAAAGCTCAGCTTGTTATTCAGAATATGCAGGGAGCGATCAATGAATTAGTTTCACAAATTGCTCACTTACAAGAACAAGCTAATAATCTTGAAGCTAATGCTACTGCCCAGAAGAATCAAGAAGCGATCAGGGTTCTAACAGAGCGCTTAAAGTTTATGGAACAATCAGTGTCGAGACGAAAGCAAGTATTAGAAGCCACTTAAAACCGCGCTTCGTACTCCAGCACAACTCGATTCTCATCCTGGAAATCGGTGGTTGCCCGGAGTTGGAAGTTGTTGTTGATTTGATAGTTGACGTTAAACCGAGTGGGAATATCTAAGGTCAGTAATCTCAGCATGGAAAAAGAGACGCTGTTGGTGAGGTTAACCCCCACTTCTGCCCCTAGGGCGAGGGTCTCTGCCCCCGGATCCTGAGAATCTTGATCGGAATCCGATTGATCTTTGCGATCCTGGGATTCAACGACGAGGGGGAAGAGTCGGAAGTCTACGGGCCCCCGTAGCACGGAGTTCAAGGCGGCTTGGAGGTTGTTCAGGAGGGCAGAGCCAGCAAGATTGGCAAGGGCGAGGGTGCTGTCTCCTCCTTGCCCCAGGGTATTAACGAAACCCCCTCCCATCAAGGCGTATAGCTCCCCTTGGGTACGGGCTGGACGGCTACTGAGGCTGAGGCTCTGCAGAATTTCGCTGGCGGGGCCGTCTACGGTGGCGGAAATTCGCACGGTTTGCAGTTCCCCAAAGCCATTGCTGTTGCGAGTATCGCTAATCTCTGAGGAGGTAAGGGGCCCTGCGGTGGGATTGCGGCGGGAGACTTCTGTAACGGAGGCCACCATTTCTATATCTAGGTCGGGATCAAGACCGGTCTGGGGCCGGAAGATTGCGGTGTTGTTGGCTCTGCGGGCCAGGAGGAAGCTGGTGGTGAAGAGGTTCACTTGACCCCGGGTTAATTTAATGGTGCCGTCAGGGCGCAGATCCTCAAAGCCGCCATTGATCAGGAGATCCCCTGTGGCTTTGAAGTTAAAGAGGGGTTCCGAAGCGATCGTAATGTCGTCTCCTAAGCTCAGATTGAGGTTTTCGAGAGTGATGGGGGTAAAGCCGATGGACTGCAGAGTCTGACCGGCTGGAGAGGGCTCTCCAAAGACTCGGGCGGCGACGGCACTGGAGGGATCTGGTAGGATCACGTTGCCGTTGTTGGCTTCAATGCTACCGGTGAGGCGGGGGGACAGAACTGTCCCGAGGATTTGTACGTCTCCCGCTGCACCCCCCCGATATTTACCGGGAATGTTGAGAAGCAAGTTTCGGAAGCTGACTTCTAAGGGTAGAATTTCCGGCGGCAGGGGCCGATCGAGGCCGATCGCTCCTTGAGCCGTTACTTCACCACTGCTAAAGCGACCGCTGAGTTGTTCAACAATAATGCGATCGGTATCAAAGTTAATCTGTCCCGATAAATCCGTAATGGCTTCATCGGCGGGGATAAATTGGGCGGCGATCGTAGCGTTACTAAAGGCTGCGGATCCGGAAGCCTGGGGATTTCGGATGGTGCCCCCTAGGGCAAGGTTGACGCGACCTTCCCCTTCTCGCCAGGTCAGTTTATCCTGGGTCAACAGGTTCAGGACTTTAATGCCTTCATCCGCCACATCCAGGTTCAGGCGCAGACGAGGAATCACGCTCAAGGTACAGGGAGCGCTACAGGTGAGACCCCGATCGAGGGTGACGCTGGAACCATCTTCCGCCACCGCCACCACGATCGCTTCTTGACCCGATCCGGAGAGCAAATCCCCTCGGCGTAGGGGACCAAAGTCCTGCCCCGTTAACACCGTTGCTCCAGCCGGAGGGCGTAAAGGCGCGAGGTCAAAGGTGGTAAAGGCGGGAAATTCCCCAGACACCTGAACCGCTTCATCTCCTCCGGTGGCCACCAGCAAGGTTCCCCCAAAACTGAGCCGACGATCGCTATAGTTAAACCCGGTTTTCTCGGTTTGCAGGCCAGCGCCATTGAGGCTGCCCTCAACTAAGTTGAGTTCTCCCACCAGTTGGGGATCTTCTACGCTACCGGAGAGGTTCGCCTCTAAGTTCAGATTCCCGCGCAGATCCAGAGGTAAATCCACAAAGTCGCGCACTAAGGTTAAGGGCAGTTCCGTCACGGAAAGGGTGCCAAATTGGGGATTCTGCCCCAAAATACCCTGGAAATTCACCTCCGTGGTGTCATTCAAGGTGAGGTGAACCGGTTGGAGGGTTAAGCGCTTGTCTTTAAATTCGCCCGCCACTTCTACTTGATTAGCGCGGTAGTCAGTCCCCCATTGCCATTCCTCTCCGGCAAAACGAAACTCAGCATTGAGTCCGGTGTTTAAAGTGCCGTTAACCGACATTTGACCCGCAAAATCGCCAACCAATTCGGTGAGGGGAGGCAAGTTTTGGCTCGCTTGCTGACGGCGGATGGCCTGGGTGACCTGGCTTCTGACTTCAGAAAAACGGTAAAGCTGTAAGCGTAAGGGGGCATCGGGCAGGCCCACGTTGGGCAGGAGTAAATCTGCAGCAGTGTTGTACTCCGGTTCCTTGAGCCCTCGCCTCAAGTCAATAAGGTCAAACCAGCGGAAAACCTGGAGAAAATCCCCCACTTGACCTTGATTCACTTCGATCGCCAGTTGGTAGCTAGGATCCGCCGCATTGACGATCGCTCGGCCATTAAAGTCAAACCGACTACTGCCCACCTGCAAGCGTCCCTCTTGCACGGTTAAATTACCATTGACTAAACGGAAATTAGTGTTGAGTTGTTGTCCCTGCAAATGTCCCAGAGCCGGTTGATTCACCGTCAGATTGCCCGCCATGATGAAATCGGGCTTGACACTCACCGTCGCAGACCCGGAAGCCGTCCCCAACAGGGGTTGTTCCCCAATTTGCGGGGCCGGTAATTCTAGCCCGAGGGCCGCTACGGGTAGCCCATTGAGGGTTACGGCAAAGCGATCGGTGTCCTGGCGATCGACCTGAGCCACTCCCCCATTCCAGATCACGCTGGCGGTGCGGGGAAGATAGTCGGGATCGAGGCGGGTTTCCAGCAAATCTCGTTCTCCCCGTACCCGTAGGGCTACCCCCTCGGGGTTGAGGCGAAAAGGCCCCGTGAGAGAGGGTTCAAAGGGTTTGCGATTGACGGTCAGATCCAGAACTTCCACATTGCCCTGCACCCACGGAGCATCCACGGCTCCCGTGACCCGACCCTGAAAATTCACCCCGGCCTCCACGTTCACCGGTTGCGGAAAGCGCACGGGCAGCTTTTTCAAGTCGTAATTGCTGAGTTCTACCAGTAAACCTAGATCGGTAATTTGGGGCGATCGTAAATTCGTGAGGTTGACCTGGATGGTGCCGCGTCCCGTAAAGCCTTGGGCCGTAGCTTTTTGAACGATCACCTGGGAACCGTCCCAGCCAAAACTAGCTTGAATGGGATCTTTAATGACGGCAATGCCCTCAGAAAAGCGCAGATTTCCCTCTGCCCGGATTTGTTCTGTGGCAAATTGATTGCGGGGACCGGAAAGGTTGACTACTCCCGCCAAGTCACCGGGGAGGGGAATCTTTAGGGCTTGGAAATTGAGTGCGGCGGTGCGAACTTGCAAAGACCAGCGATCGTCTCCGGCGGGTTGAGTGCCCCGAACCTGGAGGGGCCCGCCTGGGGTCGTCACTAAAGCGTCCTCCAGTATCCAGCCCTGAGCACTGATTTGGGCCCGGGCTCGGGTGGGATATTCTGCCCCTAAAGCCTGCAAATTCACTAGCGCTTGAGGATCTGCGATCGTTCCGGTGATGTTAGTTTGGGCAGCGATCGTCCCCACCTGGAGGGGCAGGGGGCGACCCACTTGGGCCGAGAGGGTATCGGCGGGCAACGCCTCTAGGGATAAATCTAAATCTAGGCTAGACTCGGACAACCCCTGCAGGGGTAAGGTGACCACGCCACCACCCGCCACCAGGCCTCCCGCCTGGGGAACCGCCCGAATTTCCGATAAAAAGAGCGTAACGGGGGGACGGATCCCTTGGGCTAAGGCAAAGGGGTTAATCAGAGCTTGGAACCGACTGCTGAAGGTGTCTAAGGGAAGGCGAGAGACAGGACCACCAGGTTCCGCAGCGGGAACCTCTAGGGTCACAGGGCCCTCATTCTCCACCCGGCCATCAATGGCCAGATCCGCGAGGGTACCAGAGATGCCCAATTTCGTTTGCCAGGTTCCCAGCACCGGTAAATTGACCGCTACGCCAAAGGGCTGGAGCAATTCCGGTAAGGCAAAGGGCGTGAGTGCAACTTCCGCCTCCACCTGAGACTGTTGCCAGTCAGCCCGATTAAGCACCACTGCGCCATTGAGACTGCCCTGGGCAACCCCCCAGGTGGCCACCACATCCCGGAGATCATAGCGATCGTCCTCAATATTGACGGTACCGGCCCCCTGGGTGATGGGGAGGGGAATTCCCGGTACTTGAATACCCACCTCGGCAAGATCGAGGCTGCCACTAACATCCGCTAATTCCCGTCCGACGACGGATCCCTGTAGATTCCCCTGAAGTATTCCCTGCACGAGATAGGGGGGAAGTTCCGTTTGGGATTCTACGAAGCGCACTAAGGGCACCAATGGCAACTGCTCTGCCCGCAGGGCAAAGTCTAGCTGGGACAGATCCAGGGCACCCTCTACATTGATTTGCACTTGGCCGAGATCCGCGTCGGTTTCCGCTTCCTCCGGTATCCCAGCCTGAAGATCCAGGGCTATTTGGGTCATATTTTCCGAGAGGCGGATCTTCCCCGTCGCCTCTTCCACCGTCAGGGGATCCTCTAACTGACCCGTCCCATTGCGGGGAACGATCGCTATTCGGCCCCGTTCGATCGCAATCTGATAGGGATCCACCTTGAGCCAACCCGGTTCCACTGGCTCTAGGGCAATATCCAGCCATTGGCCGTTCTCCCCCTGCTCCACATAGGCTTCCGGAGCAATCAGGGTCAGATCAAAGACCAGATGACGAGTGCGGAGCCCCTGCCAGAGGTTAAAAGACAGTTCAATGGCCTCCACCTTCGCCCAATCCGGATCGGTGGCTGTTGCTGGTAAATCTGTTGCGCCAAACCGGAGACTGGAAAAACTGTAGCGTTCCAAGGCTCCCAGTTCGACCGGACGATCGAGACGATCGCTTAAAACCGCTGCAACTTGAGGTGATAATTTTTCATTGAGGTAATATCGCAACCACAGGGCTCCCCCCGCCACAACCAAAAGGGTGACGATCCCCACTCCTGCCAAGCCGCGAATCCACCGACGCGATCGAGGTTGGATCACAGTTTCCACCGCTTCCGTCATTCTCACTTCATCCGATGAAGTTTCTGCGGAATTTGAAGATTGAGAAGCATTTTGAGAAGGACGATCCATAACTCAACAGGGGATCCCCATTAGGAAGACACAACCACACACTCCTTTGAGTTTACCCCATGTCCTCAGGTCTGGCCAAAGGTTTAGCCCAGAGCCCCCTAGCCAGACTGTCTTAACCTTCACAGGGGACAGAGCAGATCCGACAGGTGCAATTTTTCCCCAGGGCGCGTCATCCCTTCAGTCCAGAACCCTGACAGTATCGACATTAGCCGCATCCATCCCGTTTTACAGATCGGGGCGGAAAGGAGCACCGCAGGGGGGCTTTATCGAGATGCCAGCCGATCGATTAATAGGCTCCATCCCCACGCAAAACAACCCAAACGGTTTTCACCAGGATATAGATATCCAACCACACCGACCAGTTCCGCACATAGTAAGCATCAAAGGCCACCCGATCGTCGTAGGTGGTGTTACTGCGACCCGACACCTGCCAAAGTCCCGTAATTCCCGGTAAGACTCGGGTATAGAGGCGAAACTTTTCCGCATAGTGGACAACCTCTGCATCGACGATCGGCCGGGGGCCCACTAAACTCATTTGCCGACGCAGCACATTCCAGAGTTGGGGCAGTTCATCTAAGCTGGTGCGCCGTAGGATTTTGCCCATGCGGGTGATGCGGGGATCGGCTTTGAGTTTCCGATTGGTTTCCCACTGTTCTCGGGCGTTGGGATGGTCTTGTAGGTAGTGTTCCAGCACCCCATCAGCATTTTTGACCATGGTGCGAAATTTCCAAGCCTTAAAGGTTTGCCCCCCTCGCCCTAAGCGGGTATGACCATAGAAGATGGGCCCTGGCGAATCGAGGCGAATGAGCAGGGCAATGGCGGTAATAAAGGGCAATAAGAGAATACTCAGCACCGTAGCGATCGTGAGATCGACGACTAATTTGGTAAAGCGGGGCCCGGGCAAGAGTAATTGCTGACGAATTTCTAAACCGAGAACCCCTGCGAGATCTTTGGCTTCTACCCAGAGGCTGGCCATCCCAAACAGGTCGGGAATAATTAATAAGTGGGGAAAGGTTTGACCATATTGCTCTAATAACGTTAACAACTGAACCGACTCTACCCCAGGCATGGCAACGATCGCATAGGACAGATTTAAGCGTCGGGCCAACATGGGAGCCAAGGACAAATCTCCCAAAATAGGAACACCATGAAGCTCGCCCCGTTTCTGACCATCATCGTCCAAAATGACTACCGGCTTGAGACCGAGATGGGCATTTTTCTGGAGGGTTCTCACCACCAACTCCCCGGTTTTGCCTGCCCCCAAAACGATCGTCGGAAATCCCCACCACGATCGCCGCGCAAAAGTATGGCGCAGAAACATTCGCCCCAGTAAGACAAAGATGATGGAGAATAGCCAGGCCGCAATAAAGGAGCCTCGGGAATAGAGCACCCCTTCCCGAAATAAAAAAATCACCGCCCCCAGAAATAGATAGACCAAACTCGTAGAGATCGAAATCGATCGCAGTTCATCCACCGGCCCGATCGTGACCCCGGGATAAAGCCCTTGCAGCGCATACACCAGAAGAAACAGGAATAGCAGCGGCCACAACCGCATATAAAACTCTGGGTTTAAAGTTCCCCCCAGCCACAATCGTCCCCAGATACTTAAACTAATGGCACCCGCCAGGGACACAAAATCCGTCATGACCATGAGACAAAGCGTTGGCCACGGGCGGGCCGATCGTTCCAACACAGCTACAGCAGGCTTCATGGCACGGTGAATAGGCAAGGTTTTCATGGAACCACTGGAGGGTTGCAAAGATCAAAATAGGCGAGCTTGAATTGTTTCATGAATTCTATCCAGCAGTGCCAGTGGTGAAGACTAGACTGCTGAAACCGTTATATGGTGTTCACCTTCTGGGGGCATACCATACAACCCATTTAGGCCCATTAAGGATTGCAATAGCAATTTACCAAGAGATCTGCACCAAAGGGGGGAATAACCGTACTGAAACCTAACGGGGCACTTCTCCGTCAGTCTGGAAAGCGCCATGCTAGAATCTCGACTACGTTAATTTATTTTTCCAAAACGTCCTATCCTTATGTCCGTTGAGCAAGAAAATCCCTGGGTTGAAGGTCTAAAAACAATTGCACTAAGCGCTGTTCTTGCCTTTGGTATTCGTACCTTTGTCGCAGAAGCCCGTTACATTCCGTCCGGTTCAATGTTGCCGACCCTGCAAATTAACGATCGTCTCATCATTGATAAGGTTAGCTACCATTTTGTCCAACCGCACCGGGGGGACATTGTTGTCTTTAGCCCAACGGAGGCCTTACGGGAGAAAAACTTTAAAGATGCCTTTATTAAGCGCATTATTGGCTTGCCAGGGGACACGGTAGAAGTCGCTAATGGTACGGTTTTTGTCAATGGAGAAGCCCTGCCCGAAAATTACCTGCAGGATTATCCCAATTACCAATGGGGGCCAGAAGTAGTTCCCCCGGATCAATATCTAGTCCTCGGCGATAATCGCAACAATAGCTTTGATAGTCACCTCTGGGGATTCGTTCCCCGGGAAAATATTATTGGTCGTGCCGTAGTGCGCTTTTGGCCCCTCAATCGTCTCGGCGGCATGGGTACGCCCCCCTACCAAGATCCTCAACAGCTAGAGCAACCCTTGCAAGGAGGACAGGCAGTTTCGCTGCTGCTGCAAGGCTTATCCCCCCAAGGGGCTACGACCCAGGTGTAACGCCCTGAGCCTGCCTCACTTTTGGGGGCTTTTCACTGAAAGCGAAAAAATTTAAGGGCAGAGTGCGCACTCTGCCGCCTGAGTTAAGATCACGGTGCTGAGATCAGCGGAAGACCGTACTCAGTCGCTGGATCTCCTCCGCCGTCAATGCCCAGCCTAATGCTCCTGCATTTTGTTGGGCTTGGAGCGCATTTTTGGCACCGGGAATGGGAATCACGTTGCCCTGAGCAATTAGCCAATTGAGGGCAACCTGGCTCGGGGTTTTGCCCCGTTGCTTGGCAATCTCCTCTAAGACGCTTAGTTGTGGCTTCAGCCGTGCTAAACCTTGGACACTAAAGCGGGGATCCAGCCGTCGCGCTCCCTGGAGATCTTGAATGGTGGCAGCGGTATATTTTCCCGTCAGGAGTCCCTGAGCGAGGGGACTGTAGGCGAGAATAGTCACCCCAAGTTCTTTGGCTTTGGCGAATATGCCATTCTCTTCAATGTTGCGCTGGAGTAAGGAATAGTTCACCTGATTACTGGCTAAGGGAATGCCCCGTTCAGCGAGATAATCATAGGCTTGTTGCAATTGTTCTGCATTATAATTACTCACCCCGATCGCTTCAATTCTGCCGTTTTCCACCTCATCCGCTAGCACCGCCATAAAGTCCTTCGTGCGTAGAAAAAATTCTAAGGGCCAGTGAATTTGGTATAGGGTAATCCGCGACATTTGCAACCGTTTGAGGCTGGCGGTTAAGGCTTCGGTGATGGCTTCACGATTCCAGCGCCAGGGCAGGGGGAAATATTTAGTGGCAATCTGTACTGGGGAGGAGTTTTCCCCAGATTTCCCAGACTCTCCAGCATGTTGTTGGCAAAACTCACCAATGAGTTGTTCTGAGGTGCCTAAGCCGTAAACTTCGGCCGTATCAATGAAGGTAATGCCCGCCTGAACAGATGCTTGAAAAGCCGCTGCTACCTCCGCCTGGCCAAAGGTTTTGCCATAGCCCCAAAAGAGGGAATCTCCCCAGGCCCAAGTGCCCAGACCTAAGGCACTGACGATCGGCCCGTTCTTGCCTAATGTTACGGTTGTTGTTGTCATCGCTATAATCGCTATAATCGCTATAAATGTCTTGTTGACGGATGAAAATGTGCGGGGAATTTCCACTGAAAGCGACAAAATCGCAGAGAAAGGTTCGGCGTTCTGTGCCGCACTCTTCCGCCTGAAGTGCGCCTGAAGTGAGTCGCCTTTACTGACTAAACGCTGGATAACCGTTGACGATCGCCTGCCTCTAAGAGATGATGAATTTCCTGTAATAGGGCAGGGATTTTCTCGGCATAGGGACTCTGTTGTAAACAGGCTTTTAAGTCTAATTTTTCCAAGTCATAGGCTTTTTTACCGGGAAACCAATGACCACCATTACCCAGTAGGTTATACCGAGCTTGGCCAAACTCGACTAAATCATAGGCTTTTACCAAGTTATAGAGCCAGAGCATAATGGGAATGTTTAAACCGCCGGGGGTTTCTGAGGGGTTGGGTAGCCCCTGCGCCCAATGCAAATACCACTCTTTTCCTAAAGCTTCGATCGCTGCATTTTCTAAGCGTTTTAAGATCGGATCGAGATGGGTTTGAGCCTCTGCCAACAACGGTAAAACGTTGAGATGTTCATCAAAATCCGTCGGACGAGCAGCCCCCAAACTGAGGGTATGCACTTGGGGATGACTTAAACAAAACAAATCGTTAAACATGATGGGACTGAGGGGAGCGCAGAGCTTACTCAGCTTTTCCGGGGGATTGTATAAATGTCCACCTTTATCAGAGGGACTAATAATAAAAACCCCCATATCCTGCTCAGCCGCCGCTTCGATTGCAGGCCAATTATTCTGAAAAATGTAATACCAATGTAGATTGACGTAATCAAATTCTCCCGTCTTGATCGTATCGACAATGACCTCCGTGGGGCCATGGGTCGAAAAGCCAACAAAACGAACCCGGCCTTCCTGTTGTAATTGACGGGCAACCGCTAGACAGCCCCCTGGACGAGTACACCACTCTAAAATTTCTGGGGTATTAATGCCATGGATCCCCAACAGATCTACATAGTCTAACTGGAGGAAGGCAAAGGATTGTTCAAAGGTTTCGCGGAATTTTTGCGGATCTTCCGAAGGCACAACCTTGGTTTGTACAATTAAATTCTGACGCGGAAATCGCGGTAAAACCTGACCCAACTGTAATTCGGAACTGCCGTAGCCTCGGGCGGTCTCAATGTGATTGATGCCTAAGGAGACGGCTTTATGAATGGTATATTCTAAATTTCGTTGGTTATCGGGATCCACCTCCGCTGCACTAATGGTTTGCCAGGATTGCTGGTAGCGCATTCCACCGCAGGAAAATACAGGCATTTCCAACTCGGTACGTCCAAACCGTCGATATTGCATGGCTTACAAATCTGGAAACAGCAAAGAAAGAGTCACCTCTCCATTCTAAGGGGTTCTCCACCTGAAGGGTTCATGAATTGGCTACCCTTCCCTGCAATGTTTTCGCTTCCAGATAGGATCCCAGCGCTGAGGTAACCTTCCTGATCAGTCGGATGATGGCAGACCGCACCGCCAGTGCCCATAATGAGTCTCGGTGTCCTCTAGGCTCTATAGTTTACGTTGGCTACGTTGATGGCTACCAACTTAAGACGGAAGGGCGCGGAGTGCTGCACTGCACTCTTCTATGAAACTTTTTCGTTTTCAGTGGAACAGCCTGTTGGTGACGTTGAAAAACACAAGACTCCTATGCTGAACTATCTGGCTCAATTACCGAGGGGCAAAGTTATCCTTTGGTGCTATTTAATCTGGTACCTTGTCAACGTATCTTTCTACTTTGATCCATCCCTTTCCCTGTGGTTAAATTCTCTGGGACTGAGTTTCATTATTGGGTTAGCGCTGACCCTGAGTATTTCAAAATCTCCCCGATCAAAAAGCGATCCTTGGCAAATATTTCGGTTGTTCCTGATTCCTTTTTGTGTGTCCAGTTTTTCTTCTCTGATCAAGAATCAGGGTTTTATCTTAGTGATCCCGCCCAAATCCAGCGAACAACTCACGGCGATCGGAGCCTGTCTCTTCTTTGTTGCGATCGTATACACCATTAAATTTGCTCACAGAAAGGATTAGGGCGATTAGGGCACCTCGTCCCGGCAGGGCTAGGATTTTTCAGATTGCTCCGCTGCTCGTGAGGGCTTTAGCCTCAAAAAGTGCAGTCCAAATGCTGAACCCCACTCACGATCGCTTTGTCCCTTGGTATCGGATAAATTCGGCAATAAAAGCCACAATGCCAGAGGCGAGAATCAACAGAACGCTGAGGGCATTAATATCCGGTTTGACCCCGGTACGCACCCGACTAAAAATTTCAATGGGTAGGGTGGTGGCTCCCCCGCCCGTAGTAAAACTGGAAATCAGTAAATCATCCATGCTGAGAACAAAAGCCAGTAAGCACCCGGCAATAATGCCCGGCAGCAGTTGCGGCAGGAGCACTTGCAGAAAGGCTTGCAGGGGCGTAGCCCCCAAATCCAAGGCCGCTTCCTCTAAATGGGGATCGAGATTAGCTAAACGGGTAGACACCACGATCGCAATGTAGGAGAGACAAAAGACAATATGGGCCGCAATGACCGTCCAGATGCTCAAGGGAACCGCCACATAGGCCAGAAAGAGTAAGGTGGCCACCGCAATGGCAATATCCGGCACAATCAAAGGCAAATAGGCAATCCCTTGGTAGAGCCCTTTGCCGGGAAAGTTATATTTTGCCAAGCCCACCGCCATCAATGTTCCCAGTACCGCTGCGATCGCCACCGCTCCGATCGCCACGAACAAACTATTTTGTAAGGCTAGAAAAATACGATCGTCTTGCAATAAGCGCCCATACCATTGCCAGGAGAACCCTTGCCAACTGGCACTAGAGGCGGAGGCGTTAAAACTAAAGACCAACAACACCAAAATAGGCAAGTACATAAACAGGTACATAGTCCCCGAAAACAGCACTTGCCAACCCGGTAGCTTTAGCGATCGTTCACTTGCCCGTTGCATTTTTATCCCCATAGCGAATTAACAAGGCCATTGCCACACTCACCGCCAACATCAAGAGCATACTCAGGGCAGAACCAAAGCCCCAATTCCGGGCAGCCCCCAAAAACTGGTTATAAATTAAGCGGGTAATAGTCATGCTGGAGGCTCCCCCCAGCAGTTCCGGATCAACAAAATCCCCGAGGCTGGTAATGAAAATCAGTAGCCCGCCGGCCCAAATTCCAGGGGCCGCTTGGGGAATCGTAATTTTCCAAAAGGTGGTACTGGGAGAAGCCCCTAAGTCTGCCGAGGCTTCCAAGAGACGACGATCGAGCCGCTCTAAAGAGGAATACAGCACCAGCACCATATAGGGCAAATAACTGTAGACCATGCCGACGAGTACCGCTGGTGGGCGATTGAAAATATCCAGAGCCGGTAGCCCCACGATCGTCAGCACACTATTCAAGACCCCCGTCGGCCGCAAAATAGTAATCCAGGCATAGGAACGGAGCAGCGAAGAAGTCCAGAGGGGCAGAATAAACCCTAACAAGAGCAGATTGCGCCAGCGGATCGGGCTGAGTAGGGCAATCCAATAGGCAACGGGAAATCCCGCCAGTAAGCAGAGTACCGTGGTGCCCACGGCAAAAAAGACCGATCGTCCAATGACCTGTAAGTAAAGCGGTTCAAAGGATTGTAGGTAATTGCCCAGCCCATAGGCTGTGAGCGGATCTTCGGGCCGAAAGCCGGGGGCAAAGCTTAATTCTAGAATGATGACGATGGGCAAAATCAGCAGCAACAGCAGCCAAATTCCCGCAGGGCCCAACAGGGTAATGCCCCCCAGCAAGCGAGACCAGCGTTGTGAAGCAGGAGAAACCTGAGTAGGAGCAGGATTCATCGGGTTAGGATCGGGCATGGTAGATGAGATCCGAATGTCACATTGGGTCTTAGTGTATGGGTCTTAGTCTATCAAGACATAAACTGAGACGATCGTACCTTGATGGGAACTTCTAGCCGACAATTATTTAAACGAATATCTTTAGATTTAAAATCTAGGGGCACTTCCAGTTTGCCATTGCCCAACATATCAGGACCAGAAACACTAAAAAGGTTTGCCTTTACGCCATTCTCTACAAACGTCTCTTGGATTTGGGTAATAATCGCATTTTCAACAAACCGCTCATCCATATCCATGGCATGCAGCAGGCGGGAGCCAAGACCCCCCAACTGTTGCCGAACTAGATCTTCAACGTTTGTGATCTCAATAATAATCATGCGTGCTCCTCTCACCGGGTCTGCTCTAGATAAGCACATAACCTTTGCGACTGGCTAGGGGAGGAGGCGTTTTGAGTTTTGAATTATGAGTGATGAATTATGAATGAAACGGAACCGTGGCGCGGAGCGTCCCACGCCTTCGGTCGAGATGAGGGTACAGGCACTGGCAATATCCTTTGTCCTGAACTCAAAACTCGTAACTCAAAACTCGTAACTCAAAACTTATGAGTCATGACTCCCTAAATCCGGGGAAAGTGCTGAATTTCGGCGTAACCACTAAAGTGCAAGAACTTATCCTCTGTCTCCAGGCGATTCATGCGCAGAGAAATACCATCGAGGTCAAAGCGATCGAGATCGACCATGTCGTTGAGCACTTCTGCAAACGCTTCCGTCAAAATCTGGGAAATTCCCTGCATGGATTCCGGAACCCGATCGCGGTCAAATTGAGGATTTTGGAAGAGGACACGGCGACGACGTTCAATGCCAAGGGTGGCGGTCAGGGCAACCACCACATCTTGACAATTGGGCAAATCTGTCTTAGCCATCAACTGCACCCCATTGTTGGGCTGTAAAATCACCTGCACCTCTCGAAAAGAAACCGGCTCCCCTCCCGAGAGATTCACCAAGGGAGTCAGAGTCAGATTCTGCATTCGCCGCTTGACCAATTCGGATTCAAAGGCATCATTGATGCCTTTTTCCGTTAAGGTGACCTGAGCCACTGCTTGGGTTGGCTGTTTAAGACGAATTTGTCCTCGAAAAATGGAAGCCGGATCCAAACTCACGGCATCCGTTTCAAACATCATTTCCTCTACCCAAAAGTCTTTGCGGATAACCAGTCCCTTACCCCGCATCTGAAAACTGTCAATACTGCCCTGAAGCAACTTGCTAGAGGGGTAACACCGGATCGCAACCTCAACAGACTCACTTCGGGTAAAGAGATGGCGAATGGACTGACTGGCAGCAGCATTTAGAAGTTGCTCTCCCATGTCAGTCTTGGGGCCCTGTAGACCTGTGAAGCTACCTAGCATCCAGTTCTCTCTGAATAACAATACTTTATGGCGGAAACCTGACTATGAATGAATCGTTCAACAGCAGAGCCGTTGTAACTTTTCTAAATCATACCAGTTTCCTTTACATTCTTGTAACAAATTGTGAAGATACTGGCAACTCTCCCCCAAGGTCGTTTTTCGCCACAATCGCCTTACCAAGGGGATTACAGCCCCTAAAATTAGAATTTATAGCCCCTCTAGATTGTTTGCATTAATAGGTTTTTATTTTACAATAGATAAATTTCTTAAATGAGTCTCAAGGATCTCAAAAGATCCCAAACGGATAGCCAGCCTAACGGGGTTGCCGGGTGGGGATCAGCCGGACGCACCAGAACAGATTTCGCAGCCTAGGGGCTGTCATCAATTAGCGATAAAATGCCGATGCCCTAAGGGTTTCAGTCCCCTAGCCATAAATCGGGACGGGCCCGGCTACGATCGATACCGTCAGGGTTCTGGACTTAAGGGATGACGCGCCCTAAAGTGTGCAAATGTAAAGGTCTTGAAACCAAGACGTATCCCGCAATATCAATCCGCCTATGGAATTTGCAGAATGGCTGGAAGAGCACTACAGACCCTACCTGTCCTCCTACTTGCAAAAGGGTTGGAAAAGCGATCGGCACTACATTAAATCCATCAACTTAACCCCAGAGACCATGGTGGTTGCAGTGGATGTGCTCCACTCCTATTATCCTCAAGCGTCCTACTACTTTTCAACCATTCACGCCATCCCGCTCCTCTATCAATTTGTGATTCTCCATGCCTGTTGGGAAAATCAATGGCCCGAAAAACCCGGAGATGTTTATCTCCGCGAGTTACACATCGAAACCCCTCGGATGATCCAACAACAAGAGAATATCTGCTTTGCCCTGAACCTGCTCACTCGCCGGAGCACCCCCCAGTGGCTATACTATGCAATGCAATTTACGATCGGGGATACCGTGGTTCCCCAAGCCTTTCGTGGTTGCTTAAAATACGCCGTCCCCCGTCCCGTGAAACCGGAATGTGAGTCAACCTAACCTTAAACCCTCTATGTCCCTAAACCTTGGTGATCCCGCGCCGTCCTTTTCCTTGCCCAATAGCGAAGGCAAGCTCGTGTCTTTAGCCGACTTTGCCGGTCAATGGCTCGTGATCTTTTTCTATCCCCGCGACAATACCCCGGGCTGTACCACAGAAGCCTGTGGCTTTCGGGATCACTACGATCGTTTGCAAGGGGCTGGGGTGGCCCTGCTGGGGATCAACACCGACAATGAGAAATCCCACCAGAAATTTATCAATAAGTACAATCTGCCCTTTCCGTTGCTCTGCGATAGTGATGCAGCGGTAGCCACGCGCTACGAGAGTTATGGACTCAAAAAATTTATGGGCAAAGAGTTTATGGGTATTTTTCGCAAAAGCTTCATTATTGATCCCAGCGGTAACATTGCGAAGATTTACCCCAAAGTGAAACCGGCAAACCATAGCGAAGAAGTCTTAACGGATCTCACGGCATTACAGGGGACGGCGGCCCACTGAAGGCGGAAGAGTTCGCTCCGCGCCGCAGCGTTTAAGAACTTTTGCGAAGGACGCGAATCTCAAAAGTTGCCATCCTTGACAAAGGGACTTAAAGTTGAGGCACTTTTTGAAGTTCACTGTCAGCGTAATGGGATATGGCTATGTCTTCCTTGATTCCTAAAACTACTATTTCGCCTCCCTTTTACCGGTTTGGCTGGGTCAGTCTGGTTACCCTAGCGGGGCTTTGGGCAGGGGCTGCGGCTGCTCAAACTTCCATCGATTTTGGCCAGCGTTTGCCCAGTTCCTCTAGCGTTTCCAATCCACCCACCTTAAATAGTCTCGATTCCTCTGTTCCTCTAACCGTACAAAGTTTAGGAACTCCTGGCTTGGGTCAATATGTGGTTTACGTCAATGGTGAGAGTGATTTGCTGTTGCAACAGGTGCGCAGAGTAGAACCTGGGGCTTTTCGTCGCAGTTACAACAACCGCCAGGTTATTCAAGCAGGACGCTTTTTAGCCTTAAATAATGCTCAGGAGCGGGTTACAGAACTGGAAAATCGTGGCATTTTATCGGAAATTGTGACGTTAGAGGCGGCAGCCCCGATCGCTTCTGGTGTGACACCGGGAACCAATATTGGTGGCACCGGTACCCTGAACCCGATCGCGCTGGATACGGCCCCGCTGCCCATTAATACCACCTTAGATTTTGCGGCTCCCAGCATTGACTCTGATCTGAATTTAATTTCTCCAGATTTAGCCTTTGGCCAAAGTGAAGCTTACTATGTGGCCATTCCCAGTAGACCCGGAGAATTAGCGAATCTCTCGGAACAGCTCTCTGCTGCCGGTATCAATTCCAGTAGCATTGTGGCTAAATCGGCCCGGCGAGGGGCTTTTATTGCCGTGGGTCCCTATAGCGATCGCCTCAGTGCTGAGGTGATGGTTGCTAACATCAAAGCAGCGGGATTTAGGAATGCTCGAGTTTATTACGGCTACTAAGGGTTTAGGCTCCGGTTATAAACTGAGCTTGGGGACAGAGGGCTGAGTACTGTCCTCTCCCCAGCAGTTCTGCTAAATTTCTGTGGTAAGAAAAACGTAACGGTAGAGGGTGAGTAGCCTCTACCCCTGAAGTTGATCGCCTGATGCTTTTAGGCAGGGAGTTTTGAATGACTCGCAAAAAGTCCAAAAAAAATGATGAGATGAGCCAGATCCCCAAGGATTATCAGACCCCAGTGGGCAGCGAAGAGAACGATCCCATTCAACTTCCCCCCCTCAAGAAAAAAGTGTATGAGCGAGAATTGCGCCGCTTGCAAGTTGA
Source organism: Cyanobacteriota bacterium (assembly GCA_041164445.1). GTDB lineage: Bacteria > Cyanobacteriota > Cyanobacteriia > Prochlorotrichales > Prochlorotrichaceae > JBEAPM01. The sequence continues at coordinate 9,150 of JBEAPM010000099.1, read as the reverse complement.
GTTAGTGAAACTCCAAACCTGGGTGAAACACCAAGGGCTTCGGATTGTGGTGATTTTTGAAGGGCGGGATGCCGCAGGCAAAGGTGGAGCCATTAAACGGATTTCCGAATGTTTAAATCCTCGGGGTTGCCGCATTGTTGCCTTGGGGACTCCCACGGAACGGGAAATTCACCAATGGTATTTTCAACGTTATGTGGTTCATTTACCCGCCGCTGGTGAAATTGTCCTTTTCGATCGCAGTTGGTATAACCGGGCTGGGGTAGAGCGGGTGATGGGGTTTTGCACCCATGAGGATTATGTGGAGTTTATTCGGTCTTGTCCAGAATTTGAACACCTCCTCCAGCGATCGGGAATTATCCTGATTAAATATTGGTTCTCCGTGAGTGACGAAGAGCAGGAACGACGGTTTCAAGCCCGTATTGATGATCCGGTCAAACGCTGGAAAATTAGTCCCATGGACTTAGAATCTCGGGCCCGCTGGGTTGAATATTCCAAAGCGAAGGATGATATGTTTGCCGCCACCGATACGACTCGATCGCCCTGGTATGTGGTGGAAGCGGACGATAAGCGCCGGGCCCGTCTCAATTGCATCAGCCATTTTTTGCATCAGATTCCCTACGAAGAAGTGAAGCTGCCCAAGATTAAACTCCCGGAGCGTCAGACCGGAATTGGTTATACACGCCCCCCCCGATCGGTTCAGACCTTTGTACCTAATCGGTTTTAAGCGATGGCTTTCCCCTGAAAGCGAAAAAATTTAAGGGAAGAGTGCGGCGCGGAGTTGCACTCTTGCCCCTGAAGTGGATTGCCTACACCGCAAGTTCTGGAGGCAGATGATACCGCATCTAAACGATCGCGGTATGCTTAGCTCATCCTTTTCGTCGATTCTTCCATGCATCTCGTTGATTTGATTGGATACGCTGCCGGTACCCTCACCACCCTTTCCTTTCTGCCCCAGGTGTTGAAAACCTGGAAGTCCCGATCCGCCAAGGACATTTCTTTGGCAATGTTTTTGATGTTTTGTCTAGGGGTGATCCTCTGGATTGTTTATGGGGCGTTTAATGGTGATTTGCCTGTCATTTTAGCCAATGTGGTGACCCTGACCCTGGCTTCTATTATTCTAGGATTTAAGTTCCGTTACTCTGATTGACCCTCCCCTTTAAGGTTATGCAAGATGTTGTTTTGATTGTTGGACTGGGCGTTTTGGCCTATCTCCTGGGTTCTTTTCCTACGGGCTACCTGCTGGTAAAGCTCCTCAAGGGGGTTGATATTCGCACCCTGGGGTCGGGCTCTACAGGTGCAACGAATGTCTTGCGGAATACGGGCAAAGGCCCAGCGGCGATCGTTTTTATCGTTGATATTGGTAAAGGGGTGCTGGCGGTTTGGGCCGCAGGAGCGATCGTTCACTATGGTCTAAACCTGGCTCCTGGGCTTCCGGCGCTGCAATGTTTGGCGGGGGCGATGGCGTTAGTGGGACATAGCCGCCCTGTATGGCTGAATTTTCAGGGGGGAAAGTCGGTCGCAACGGGCTTAGGCATTCTTTTTGCCCTCAATTGGGTGATTGGTCTGAGTGCCTTTGGTTGTTTTGGGCTGATGTTGGCGGTGTTTCGGATTGTTTCCCTGGGGTCGATCGTTGCGGCGCTGTCGGTCAACGGCTTGATGTGGGGGTTAGGTCAACCCTTGGCCTATAAAGTGTTTGCCCTGCTGGGGGGCAGTTACGTGATCTGGCGACACAAAGGGAATATTAAACGGTTATTGGCAGGTACAGAGCCCCGGATTGGGCAACCGATCCCTGCGGAAGCTGACGTTTCTTAGGTTTTAGGGTGCTTACAATCTAGCCCTCACGATCGCCCCAGTCCCCAGAGAATGAGGGGTAAGGAGACAAAAGAAAACAAGGTAGAGAGGGCTACCACTTGTCCCGTGCGGGTGCCATCTCCCCCCACTTCATTGGCCATCACAAAAGCAGTGACTGCGGCGGGCATGGAGCATTGCAAAATCAAGATTTTTTGATCTAGACCCTGAATCCCCAACAGTACTGTGATCGCCGTGGCGATCGCACATCCCCCTAAGAGTCGCAGCACACTAGCCCCCAGGGTATAACCGGAGCAGCGAATTGGACAGCGTGAGATTTGCATGCCCAGGGTTAACAGGGCCACGGGAATGGTGGCTTGGGCTAAGAGATGTATGCCCCGATCCAGATCTAGCGGTAAGGCAGTGCCCACCCCAGCCCCCCACTGAGATACCAGCAGCCGCAAACTTAGCCCCAGCAATACCGCCCAAATTAAGGGTAACCGTAGGGTCAGCAACAGTCCCGATCGCCATCCTTCTCCCCGCAGTAACGCTGGTCCCGTACTAAACACCAGTACCGCAGAAACCAATAAAACGATCGTTGCCCGTTCTAACCCCAGATCCCCGAGGGCAAATAAACTGACGGAAAGCCCCATATTGCCGGTGTTGGGAAAAGTAGTGGTGGCAATTAAGCTGGTGCAGGTCGCTGGCGGTAACTTCAGAATTCGTCCCAGGCCCCAGCCCACCCCCCAGAGGGTCAAATAGATCAGCGTAAATCCGATCGTCAGGGCCAAGGCGCTTTGGCCGGACAACTCTGTGCGGTAGAGCACATCGGTGATCAGGGCGGGGGAGAGGATGTAGAGAATAAGGCGGGAGAGCGTCTGGATGTCGAGTTGTAACGATCGCTCAGCGATCGCTCCGACGAAGACAATGGCCATGGCAGGCAGAACCGACGAGAGAAGCGTAAGCATACTGCGGCTAAATTAAAGTGATCGGTGTAATCTACCTTGCCTGAGCCTAGGGAGAGGAACTAAGGCAAAGCGGCATCGTTCCACTCATTATCTCTAACTTCCGGCAGGTGGCTTAGTGGAACGCTGGAACCACCCCGCCCCTTTGGGGCACCCCTCCAGAGGAGGGGAATTGATGAGAAAGTTTAAAATTCCCCTCCTTTGGAGGGGTGGCAGGCGCAGCCTGACGGGGTGATAAACCTTGCAGTGGAACGCTGGAACCACCCCGCCCCTGCGGGGCACCCCTCCAGAGGAGGGGAATTGATGAGGAAGTTTAAAATTCCCCTCCCTTGGAGGGGTGGCAGGCGCAGCCTGACGGGGTGGTAACATTTAGCCAATCCAAGAATGCACTGAATCTTGTATGCGTGACACTCAAAAATATATGTCTCTGCCCTATAATCCAGCCCTAAAAGAACGGGCCAGAGCATTGCGGCGTGCTGGAAATTTGGCAGAAGTTCTGCTCTGGAATCAACTGAAAAGAAAGCAGTTTTTTGGATTAGACTTCGATCGCCAAAAGATTATCGGTCACTACATTGTGGATTTTTACTGTGCTGAAAAGGCTGTGGTGATCGAAGTGGATGGCAGTAGTCATGACGATAAGGTTGAGTACGATGCACAGCGGGATGCTTTTCTGATGGGGTTGGGTCTCACGGTCATCCATCTGCGGGATGGTGATGTGAAGCAGAATCTATCGGGGGTTATGGAGTTTTTACGGAGTCATCCGGCTTTGACCACCCCGCCCTTTTGGGGCACCCCTCCAGAGGAGGGGAATTGATGAGGAAGTTTAAAATTCCCCTCCCTTGGAGGGGTGGCAGGCGTAGCCTGACGGGGTGGTTCAGTCCAGATCCGCTTCGATCGCTGCCATGCGGGTTTCCAATTGTTCCAACGATCGCTTTAAGCGCACCTGATCTGTGAGATTTAACGTCACGGAGAGTTGATCGCTGAATTGTGATCTTTTCAGAAACCGAAGAATTGCCTACACTGCTCTAGCAAGGTGTTTGTACTTGGGGTACCACCTGGATCTAGTCCTTCATTGCTCATCGAAATGTCCATCTCTCTCGATTCTTCCCTTACCTCGGATCCGTCTACGCCCAGCCCAGCCCACAGTATTGCCTTGGCGGTGGAAGGGATGAAATGTGCAGGCTGTGTTAGTGCGGTGGAGCGGCGTTTGCGTAAACAACCAGGGGTGTTCGCCGCTTCCGTGAATTTGGTGACCAAAGTTGCAGCGGTAGACTATAACCCGGAGCAGGTCACGGGGGAACAGTTGGCAGAAACTTTGACGGCGATCGGCTTTCCTAGCCAGCGTCGGGATCAACAGCCTTCCGCTCCACTGGGGGATGATGGAGAAGCAGCGGCCCGGGATCGCTTTTTAGGACAACTCACTCAACTCAGCATTGCGATCGTTTTACTAATTTTTTCTAGCATTGGCCACCTGGAAGCGTGGCTGCAATGGCAAATTCCTCTTTTAGATAGCTTAGAACTCCACGGACTTCTGGCCACCCTGACCCTATTGTTCCCAGCCCGCCCCATTTGGCTCAATGGATGGCAGGGGTTACGTCACGGCATCCCTAATATGAATACCCTGGTGGGTCTGGGGGCTTGGAGTGCTTATTTGGCCAGTAGCGTGGCCTTTTTCTTTCCCCATTTACAGTGGGAGTGCTTTTTTGATGAGCCGGTAATGTTATTGGGCTTTATTCTCCTGGGGCGAACCCTGGAAGAACAGGCCCGGTACGAAGCGGGATCTGCCCTGCGGAAATTGCTCCACCTCTGTCCAGCCCAAGCCAAACTCCTGGTGTCTGCCACTGCGGCCAACCTCAACGAACTACCGGAAGACACGTTACTCAATTGCCCCGTTATGGAAGTGCCCAGCGATCGTCTCCGGGTAGGGGAATGGGTGCGGGTGTTGCCAGGGGAAAAATTTCCGGTAGATGGTCGCATCCTCGTGGGACAAGGCACGGTGGATGAGTCGATGCTGACGGGAGAGTCTTTGCCCGTAGTGAAACGATCGGCGGAGGGCCCAGCGGGTCAGGTCAGTGCGGGAACCTTAAACCTTTCCAGTGTTTTGATTGTAGAAGCCACCCAGGTGGGCTCAGAAACCACCCTAGCTCGCATTATTGAATGGGTAGAAACAGCCCAATCCCGCAAAGCTCCCATTCAGCGTTTAGCGGATACGGTGGCGGGTTACTTCACCTATGGGGTCATGACCTTGGCCCTGTTGACCTTTGGCTTTTGGTGGGGACTGGGAACCCGCTGGTGGCCAGGGGTACTTGAGGGCGCGACGGGGGGCATGATGATGGGCCATGAGTCCATGCTGGTTTCCGGTGCAACGTCCCCCCTCCTCCTCAGTCTCAAATTAGCGATCGCCGTGTTGGTGATTGCCTGTCCCTGTGCCCTAGGCTTAGCCACGCCAACAGCACTCCTAGTCGGGTCTGGCTTAGGGGCAGAACGGGGGCTCCTGATCCGAGGGGGGGATGTCCTGGAAAAAATTGAATCCCTGAAAACGATCGTCTTTGATAAAACCGGCACCCTCACCACTGGCAAACCGATCGTCACTCACCTGGGAGTTGTGGCGGAATCCGGTTCAGAATCGATTTCCGAAACAGAACTCTTGCACCTAGCCTTTAGCGTCGAAACCGGGACTCAGCACCCCCTCGCCCTCGCCATTCAAACCCATGCTCGGCAACAAGATCTCGTTCCCCTGCCAGCCACAGCGTTTCACACCGAACCGGGGTGTGGCGTATCTGCCCTCATTCACGATCGGTCGATCCGCCTTGGCCATCTAGACTGGCTACAGGAACGGGGAGTCTGCGTTGATACCGCCCCGCCAGAAGCCACCGATCTCGCCCACCAGGGACAAACGATCGTCTTTGTAGCCCAGGATCAAACCCTGCTAGGCTTTATTGCCGTTGCCGATCCCCTACGTCCAGAAGCCCCCGCCGTCATTCAAGCCCTGCGCCAGCAAGGGTTAGAAGTACTCTTATTGACCGGCGATCGCCAAGCCACTGCCCTCAAAATTGCCGCAGAGTTGCACCTTCCCCCAGAAGCCGTCATGGCGGAAATCCGGCCCCAGGAAAAAGCCGAACAGATTCAACGCCTCCAAGCCCAGGGAGGCGTAGCCATGGTGGGGGATGGCTTAAACGATGCCCCCGCCCTCGCCCAAGCCACCGTCGGCATTGCCTTAGACTCCGGCACCGACGTGGCCATGGAAACCGCAGAAATCGTCCTGATCGGTCACCGGGACGGCGGCATTCTCCAGCCTGTTTTAGAAGCGATCGACCTGGGCAAAGCCACCCTGCAAAAAATTCGCCAAAACCTCTTCTGGGCCCTGGCCTACAATACCCTCGCCATTCCCATTGCCGCCGGGATTCTGTTGCCTTCCTCCGGGTTTACCCTCAGCCCCGGCATGGCGGGGGGACTGATGGCTTTTAGTTCCGTCACCGTAGTCACCAATTCCCTCCTGCTACGGCGATCTATATCGCCTTCCTGACCTCACGATCTAGAGTATTTTCAATCCAGGTATTGATACTCACTCCCTCGCGCTTTGCAATTAAGAACAGTTTGCGATGAAGCTCTGGATTAGTCCGCAGTTGGAGTTTTCCAGAGAACGGTTTCTCCGGATTGCGTCCCAACTCGGCACAAAACGTCAGGTATTCTTCAACGGAATCTTGAAAGGCCTGACGGGCTTCCTCGATCGTTTCTCCTTGGAAAGTGATGACATCATCAATATCAATCACTGTTCCAAACAAGATGTTTTCATCAGTATCAACTTCGAGGAGTCCAGAATAGTCTTTATACTTGAGTAAGGCAGACATAATGTTTATAAGTCAGGGGAAATATTCAATTTGTAGGAGAAGAAGCAGGAAGCCGATCGCTAAAATAACGGTGATAGAGAGTGTAGCGAACCTGGGAATGATTCCCCACCAGATTCGTGAGTCCCAAACTTTGCAGTTGAAACGCGATCGTGGAGGGCAGGGGAAGCCCCTCCGGTTCCGCCAACAGCCGTTGCATTGCCGCCAGGAGTGGGGGGTGGGTTTCCAGATACCAACTCTGACGGCGCAGATGATCCCGGTAAATGCCCGCTTCGGTGTGCAGGTTTGTCAGCAAGTCCTCAGGACTCAGGGCGTGATGCACCGCATGATGAAATGCCAAACGCACCAGATAGGGATGCCCCCCGATCGCCTCTGCTAGGGTTTGCAATGCTTGGGGTGACCACCGCAGTTGATAGCGCTCCGCCAGTCCTTGCACCTGCTCTGCCGTCAAATCCGGCAATTCAATGGGCACCCCCACATTAAAGGGGGATTTATTGAGATCGAGGGGAATGTAAACCTCCGTGGCATGGGCAATTACCAACCGCAGGCGTTGCCAGCGAGGATTGTATTTCGCCTCTTCGTGGAGCGCTCGCAACAGTCCCAAAAAATCATCCGCCAGATCGGGATATTCAAAGACCCGATCCACCGCGTCTAAAATCAGGGTAATGGGCACCGCACTTTTGCCCAAAAGGTACTGCTCCAAAAACGCTTTACAGCATTGATTACTGCCAATCAACGGTGCTAACTGCCAGCCCTCACTAATCCGCTCCAGCCCCGACCGATCCACTCCCTCCGCCTCAAAATTCATCAGTAAACTGGCACAAAACCACTGCAAAAACGTATCGGAATTTGTGAAGACCCGCCGATTGGCCAGTTGTAAATTCAAACTGAGGGGACGATCGCCCTGCTGCTGAGCCCACTGAGCAATGCGCAGCAATAACGAACTTTTTCCCATTTGCCGAGGGGCCCGGATGCGAATCAAACTGCCCGGCTGAGCCAAGGCCCTTTGACATTGCACCTCAATAGGGGGACGATCGACATAGAAGGGAGAATTGAGGGGAACCTGCCCCTCCGGCCACTCTAGGGGACGGGGTGGGGAAAACGTGGCCGGTGGTGAGGAGATCCCAGGGGCTTGGTCGAGATGCTCCCAGGCCATAGTCCAGGGATGGTTGAGGGGTAGAGCCGATCGTCCTTCCTTGAGTAAGGGGAGAAGATGCCCCACCAAACTGGCCAGGTGCCCCGTCCAGCACCAAAGGGGCAGAGGATTGAGCAATTGCAGCACACTTTGGCAGAGATTAACGGGGGCCGCCTCCCCCGCACACCAGAGGGGAAAGATGTGGGGTTGGCCCTGCTGCTCCCGCAGGTTCAGGGCATAGCGCACCGATTCCAGAAGCAACTCATTGCCCAAACAAGCCGGAGCTAACAACAAAATCCAGTAATTCGCCTGCGCTAAATGATCCCCCGGTTCCCCCCGATCGTCTCCACAGAGCACATCATGACCCGCCAATTTCAACGCATTTTGGAACTCCTGACCCACCGTTGCTGGACAGGCATCCTGATAGCGCAAAACGATCGTGCGGCGGGGAAAATCCCCTGCATCTGACTGAGGAGAATGGGCACGGGCCGTTAAATCCGCCAGATCTCGCCATTCCTTGCCCAGAGCATGGCAGAGTTCCAAAAAATTCAAGTAATCCACCGGCTTACCATTCAAAAAATTACTCACCGTCGAAGGTGAGAGTTCTAACGCCTCCGCCAACAACTTTTGACTGGGAAAGCCATTGCGTAATAAGGCAGATTTCAGCAGCGGCAGATATTGGGACTGGACTTGCAACGATCGAGGCATCGTGAGAAGTAGGGACGGGGCACAGCAAGGGGAGGTTCGACTCCAGCGTCCTCTCCTTATTCACAGTCTAGTTCAATGGATTGGTGCTGGGGCGGCTGAAGCGATCGTTTAGGCATGGAGGGGTAGCCCCAAGCCTTCCGGCGCTAAAACCGTTCTACACTCAAACAGAGGGTACATCGATTCCTGATGGCGATCACTCATTCTCGGGTCGCCGTACTCTTGCGCCTGAAGGTGGTTGCCTTAATCTCTAAATTCAAAAACACCAACCCATCCAGTTTCATCATCTAAAGTGGGAAGATTGACTTGTCGATTTAAGGGAGAAAATCTAATGATATAGCCAACATTTTGAACACCGGGTCTATTTTTTTGATACCAATCTTTAAGCTCCACATTCTCCTGCATGTTGAAATTGCTATCATACTCGTCAAGGGAAAGTTGAACTGTCATACTAGAATAATATGCCAAAATCTCAACGATATACTCACCCTTAGGTACATCAATAACTTGAGAGATTTTATAGTTTGGTTGAGATGGCTTGAGAGATATTGCATCTTCCAATTCATCTGGATCTCCCCCTCCACAGAGGATGACAAATTTACCGCAGGGGATGTTCAATTTGCACTCAATTTTGGCGATCCAGTCCGTTTCCTGCCATTCTGTCAAATCTCCCATCACAAATAAAGTATTATTATCTAAAGCACAATCA
>JBEAPM010000098.1:0-20824 GCA_041164445.1 Cyanobacteriota bacterium | reverse complement strand
TGGTGCAAAAAGCCCTCGCCCGACTGATTCGATCGCTCTTGGTGCAGGAATTAGAAACGGTTTAGTCTCTGCGTAAATCATGCGGAGAACCTAAAAAATACGGTGTAACCCGACGTAATTTGATTACAATAATGCTGACCAGCTTGGGGTACCTCAAAAAATGCAAAATTTGGCCCTAGTACCCATGCAAGAATAGGATTGTGGCGGGCGGCTGTGCCGCCCGCCACAATTAATCCAGGTGCCCCTTGGTTGGTTCGTTCCCTTCGTCTAAACCCCTGATCTATGCACCGCATTTCTCCTGTTCAAGTTCGTTCATTGTCCTGGAAAACATGGTCTTGGAAAAATACCCTGTGCCGGGCTTGTCAATCCACTGGGGTGTTACTAGGACTGTTTTTAATGGGGGGGCAGGTGGCCTTGGCCCAATCGCCATCCGGATCAGGCTTGGGGGACAATGCAAGACCCACGGCAGTTCCAGCCCAGCTTCGGGAAGCGTTGACCGCTCTCGATCAGGCGGCAAGCCAAGAAAATCTGCCTGAGTTACTGCAATACTATGGTTTTGGGTTTACCGATGGGGATGGACTCAACCGAGAATCTTTAGAAGCGGTGGTGCTGGATTTTTGGAACCGTTATCAGGATTTGACCTACACCACCTCAATTTTATCCGCCAGCGAAACGCCCCAGGGGTGGGTTTTGGAAACCAATCTCCGCATTAAAGGCACAGAAGTCTCAGACGATCGCTCCCTATACCTAGAGAGTGAGATTCGGGCGCGTCAAACCTGGCAAAATAACCAACTCATTTACCAGGAAATCTTAGCGGAGCGCAATACAGTCACCAGTGGGGATGCTCCCCCCAGTATTTCGATGCATTTGCCGGAAACGGTTCAGGTCAACGAACGGTTTAACTTTGATGTGATCATCGAAGAGCCGGTCAAAGAAGATTTAGTGTTAGGGGCGATCGTGGATGAACCCATTAGTAGCGATCGTTATCTTTCCCCCGCCATTCCAGAGTTTCAACCCCTAGTGTCTGGGGGCATTTTTAAGATTGGTCAAGCTCCTTCTCAGCCAGATAATCGCTGGATTTCAGCGGTGATTATCCGCAAAGGGGGCATGACTTTAGTGACGCAGCGTTTACGAATTTTAGCGAATTAGCGATCGTGTCGTTATGGATCATTTGTCACTGTCCCAGGCCCTGCAACACATTGAAGCCGTTTTTGACTTAAAGAAGTTGTTGCAGACCCATTCTGATCATCAGGATCATCAATTCTTCGAGCCTGCAAACGCGGATCAAGCTAACGGCTCTGTCCATTATCTCAAGCAGATCGTTATTGAATATTACAAACAAAGTGAAATTGGTTATCGCAAATATCACTCCGAGGAAGGTAGTATTCACATGGCCCTCAATGAGGGGGAAGCATTTGATGCCACAGGGTATTACGCTCAGCCTCAAGAAATTGCTGAGCAGGTCAAATATCTAAATGCCAAGACAGTTTTAGAGGTGGGGAGTGGAAAAGGCTTTAATAGTCGAATTTTAGCCCAGCAGTTTCCCTCAGTTCAATTTCTAGGTCTTGATTTAACCCCTCTGCATATTCGTTTGGCGCAGCGTTTTGCCCAAAATTGTCCGAATTTGAGCTTTCGTTTAGGGGACTTTAATCAGACTGATCTTGCATCGGAAAGTATCGATTTGGTTTTTGGCGTTGATTGTCTGTGTCATGCGGCGGATTTAACGACAGTTTTAACCGAATTACATCGGATTTTACGATCTGGTGGCCGTCTTGTTCTCTTTGATGGATATCGTTGTCCAGGATTTGAACAGCAGGAAAAAGACTTGCAGGTTGCCTCTCAATTGGTAGAGTTGGGTATGGCCGTTCCGATGGGATTTCGCACTGTGCCAGCCTGGATAGAGACGGCACAAGCTTTGGGCTTGAAGGTGATGCTGTGTGACGATCGCACGAGGGAAATTTTGCCCACCTTAAAGCGACTACAACGCCTGTCCTACCGTTTTTTTAAGCAGCCTTGGCGAGCCCGATTGCTCAAGTTTTGGGTCCCCCGTTATCTCTGTCAAAATGCAATCGCCGGGCTTCTGATGCCATTTACCTGTGATGTCGATCGGGGAACCCATCGTTACTATCATTTGATGTTTGAAAAAGTTTAGGCTAACTCTAATCGGCTTTCCACTGAAAGCGAAAAAATTGAATGAAAGGGTGCGGCGCTTCGCGCCGCACTCTTTCGCCTTAAGTTGGTAGCCCTCTAATCTAATCTAATGTATTCCATTACCTTGGAAACCCGATCGCTGTTGACCCCTGATGGTATTCGCCTGGATGCGGATGTGTACTTTCCCCAGGGGATCGGGGCGTTCCCGGTGTTGTTGATGCGCCAACCCTACGGCAGGACGATCGCTTCCACAGTGGTTTATGCCCATCCTCGCTGGTATGCCCAGCAGGGCTACATTGTCGTAATTCAGGATGTACGGGGTCGGGGCACTTCCCAAGGGGAGTTTCACCTCTTTGCCCACGAAGAGGAAGATGGCAATCTCACAGTGAACTGGGCCGCAGAATTACCCGGCAGTAGTGGAGCCGTGGGCATGTATGGCTTTTCCTACCAGGGCATGACCCAACTGTATGCCGCCAGGGGACAATCTCCCGCCCTAAAAACCCTCTGTCCTGCCATGTTGGCCACAGATTTACACCGAGACTGGGCCTACGAAGGGGGAGCCTTTTGTTTCCAGCTTAATTTGGCCTGGGCAATCCAGTTGGCCGCCGAAACCGCCAGGCGATCGGGGGATTCCGAAGCCTTTGCAGCCCTATTTCAAGCCTCCCGCCAATTACCCGTAGACCAGCCTGGTGCGCCTGCTCTGCCGGAAGTTCTGCAACGCTACGCCCCCGCTTCCTTTTATTTTGACTGGGTGAATAACCCCCAAGCCAACACCCCCTACTGGCAAACCTTAAACCCCGATGTCACAGGGCTGGATCTGCCCATGCTCCACATTGGCGGCTGGTTTGACCCCTACCTGCGGGGAACCCTGAAACTCTACCAGCAGATGCAAGCCCAGAGTGAGCAGCCTCAACACCTCTGGGTTGGCCCCTGGCCCCATTTGCCTTGGGGACAGCAAGCGGGAGCCGTTCATTTTGGGCAAGAAGCCCAAACCCCCATCGATCGTTTACAACTGCGCTGGTTTGATCAGTTCCTCAAGGGTAAAGACACCGGACTGCTGACGGAAAATCCGGTTCACTGCTTTGACTTGGGGCAGACCACCTGGCGGCAGGCGCAAACCTATCCCCCCGCAGCGCAACCACAACACTGGCACCTGCTCAGCGCCGGGTTAGCCGCGATGGGCACCCCTGAAGGACAACTCATCGCCCCTTCCCCCCAAGATCCTGATCCGGAAGACTTTTCGGACTGGTTGGTTCACGATCCCTGGCGACCCGTTCCCGCCCTAGGGGGTCATGCCGTCATGCCGGGAGGCAGTTTTAATCGTCAAGCCCTAGACGATCGCTCTGATCTTTTAACCTATACCAGTGCCCCGTTTACAACCCCTCTGTGCCTGTGGGGAGACCTTACCCTTCGGCTCTGCGTCCAAAGCCCCAACCCCAGCTTTGACCTGTGTGCCGTCTTATCCGTCGTGCAAGGGGCAGGAGTATTTAACTTTAGTCAGGGCTATCGTCGTATTGCCCAAAACACGCCTGGGCAAAGGATCACCGTCATCCTGGAACTACAAGCGACCTGCCGAACGATCGCGGTGGGGGAATGTCTGCGCCTCAGCCTCAGTGCCTCCAGTTTCCCCGCCTATACCCTCAATCCCGGTACGGGGGAGAATCCTGAACAAACCCCTCGCTGGCAGGCCCAGGTGATTACTCTAGAAGTCAAGTCTGGTGAACTTCAGGGTTTAGCGATCGTTGACGGTGCATGTAGAAACCTTGCTGGCAGCAATTAACAACTCCTCTTTCTCTAGCCCTAATTCTTCCCAGAGGGTTTCGAGGGGAGTGCCGCGATCGACAAACGGTGAATGTTCGGGGATTGGACTCAAGCAGACTAGGGAAGGTTTGCCAACTCCCAGCGAACTGAGATTCACTCGTTGTGATCTCAAAGGGATGAATGGCTTGGGACAGGGCGTGTAAGCGTTGTTGATACTGCTGCTGATCCGTTTCTAGGGTTTGCTGTTGAGATTGGTTTTGAGATTGGTTGTCCAAAATTATGCTAAATTCCGGGATATAAACTTAAGGTGGAAGAGTGTGATGCTTCGTGCCGCACTCTTCTATTCAATTTTTTCGCTTCCAGTGGAAAGCCAAATTCCGCAGGAGCATTTGTTACATTATCCTCATTTTCTTAGGTTTCCATGATTGAAGTCGAGCAGCTTTGCAAGTTCTACGGCTCCCATCCAGCGATCGTTAATCTGGATTTTAAGGTGGAGACCGGGGAAATTTTAGGTTTCCTGGGCCCCAATGGAGCGGGCAAAACCACCACCATGCGCATTCTCTCCGGGTATCTGCCCGCTAGCGCTGGCACTGCTAAAATTTCTGGGTTTGATGTTCACGAGCAACCCCTAGCAGTGCGGCAACGCATTGGCTACCTGCCCGAAACCCCACCCCTCTACTCAGACATGACGGTGGAAGGGTTCCTCAGTTTTGTGGCGGAACTGAAAGGGGTTCCTGCGGGCGATCGTCCTACGCGGGTAGATGGGGCCATCGATCGCTGTGGTCTCAAGGAAAAGCGCCAGACTTTAATTCGCAAGCTGTCTAAAGGGTTCCGGCAACGGGTGGGCATTGCCCAAGCGATCGTTCACGATCCGCCGGTCATTATTTTGGATGAACCCACCGTGGGCTTAGATCCTCGCCAAATTATTGAAGTGCGGGAACTGATCAAAAGTCTGGGGGGACAACACACCATCATTCTCTCCACTCACATCCTGCCAGAAGTGAGCATGACCTGCGATCGGGTCACCATTATTAATCAAGGCAAAGTGGTTAAAACCGACTCTCCCGAAGCCCTGACCACGGAAGCGTCTGCCGGGGGCTATACCTATGACCTAGAAGTGGAAGGGGATGCCAGCGAAATTCTCACCTATCTGCGGGGTTTATCCTTAGTACAGTCCGCAGCCCTGCAGGAGCGATCGGGCTTATCGGACGGTCACTATAGCTACAGCATCACCACTGCAACCCCTGAAGATATTGGTAAAGATCTCGCTAAAGCGATCGTTTCCCAGGACTTTGGCTTGTATGAATTGCGCCGCAACCGCGCCAGCCTCGAAGATGTCTTTTTGCAATTAACCACCCAAGAACCAGGAGAGGACTAAAGCAGGGATCCAGCAGGATCAACGGGGGAAGAGTGCCTCACCATGCCCTAGGTTGAAAGTTTTCCGGTACATCCAGGGTAAACACATCGTCCTCAATGCGTGCCACGTACAGCCCTTCCCCTAAGATCAGATGTTTCAGATCTTCCGATAGGTCTACCGCAGCTAAAATTCCATAACGGGCTTTGTCCCGATGTTCCGGGAAAAACTGAGGGAATCGCTGCAACAGTCTTTTCAGTTGGTCGATCGCTTCTTCTCTAGGATGGCTTTTGACCTCCACCAGATAGACCGCATTCCGCTCCCCGTTGGCATAGGCTAAAACATCAATTTCCATCTCCTCGCCATTCCTGCGCGATCGGACTCTGGGACTCACGGTTTCCATGCCAAAGCGCTCCCGCAAAATCCGATCCATTGAGGGGAGGGCAAACCCCTCGGTAAAACTGCCAAACTTTTTGCCCAAGCCCCCGATTTGTTTCCCCAGTTCCTTAATCTGGCGATCGGTTTCCTTTTGAGCTTCCTTGAGTTCTTTTTGAGATTGCTCATTTTCCTTTTGAACCTGCACCAGTTCCGCTAAGAGTTGCCAGACTTCTGCTGAATTTGTCATGATCTTGCTCCTGTTCAGAACGATCGCTCCTCACGTTCCCTCAGATTCGATTATACGTTATGCCTGAATCCCTTACGCCAGCGTCTGTTGCACGAGTCTGAGTTGCCGGAGTTGCAAAGTACGCTAAAGTGAATTGGAAATTACAGTATCCTTTATTACCATTCAACTATGCCCCTTGTCCTTGCCAACTTATTTGCCATTTACAAAAAAGAGGTTCAAGGCTACTTTACCTCTCCTTTGGCCTATCTCATTGCTGGCGTATTTTGGATTATCTCTGGCATCTTTTTTGTGGTGATTCTCCAGAATCTCTTGAGTCAGCTAGCCCAGTTTGATTTACAACAAGCTCAATTTGGGGGGCCGGCCAATCCCATTGATGCCGCTTCGCTGTTGCTCCAGAATTTCCTGGGCAGTTTAGGGGTCGTTGTCATCGTCGTCATGCCCATGTTATCCATGGGGCTCTATGCCGAAGAACGTAAACGCGGAACCTTGGAATTACTAGCCACGTCTCCCGTGACCAATTGGGCGGTGGCCGTGGGTAAACTCTTGGGAGTTTTAACCTTTTTCCTGGGGATGTTATTGCCGATTATGCTCTACGAAGCGATCGCTTTGAGTGCAACGGAACCACCCTTTCCCCCGGCTCTCTTTCTCATGAGCCATGTGGGCTTATTGTTGATGGCAGCGAGTATTTTGTCTCTGGGTATGTTTATTTCGTCCTTAACGGACAGTACTTTATTGTCCGCAATTTTTACCTTTGTGCTAGTCTTAATTCTCTGGATTTTCCAAGGTATTGGCAATACGGCTGGGGGTATTTTGGGGGAGGTCGCCAGTCATCTTTCTTTGCTCAAACACTACGATAATTTTATCAACGGTGTTTTGGATGTCAGCAGTCTCATGCTCTTTTTCACCTATATTATTTTAGGGATATTCCTGACCGCACAATCCATTGAAACCTTTCGATTTCAGCGTAACTAATTTGCTTTCAGAATCATGATACAGACAGAGTACAAGCATATTGTTTTAAGCGATCGTGCTGTGCCGTATCTAGCCGGTACAAGGGTGTGAAGGGAAAGGAAAAATTCTAGGTTTCACTATAATCAATGGTCTCACGCTGACAGGAACTCTCTATGAAAGCATCGTCCCGACAATCATCTCAAAAATCACTGTATTGGCAGCTTACCCTCTGGCTAGGGGCTTTTCTCACTTTAGCGGGGTTTAGCGCAGGCTTTATTATTGGACAATGGAGCAACCCGATCGTTTTAGGGGTTCTCTTATTTGGAACGTTTATTCTTTGTGCGGGCATTATTGCACGGACTGCCCAACCTCAATTTTGGCAACAGCGATCGACCCAAGCGGGGGCAAATGCACTGCTGTCTGTCATTGCGGTGGTTTTAATTCTTGGGGTTATCAACATTGTGGCGGTGCAGAAAACAGCCCGGTTTGATTTCACAGAAAATCAGCGCTACAGTCTCTCTCCCCAATCCCAAGAAGTAGTCGCCAACTTACAAGAGCCGGTTAAACTCTGGATCTTTGATGAGGCTCAATCGGATGCCAATCGTAATCTTTTAGATAATTATCAACGCATCAGTAACGATCGCTTTAGTTACGAATTTGTCGATCCCCGCGAACAACCCAGCCTAGCCCAAAAATTTGGCGTACAAAACTTCGGGGAAGTGTATTTAGAAGTTAATAACCAACCGCAACGCCTGCAAACCTTGCAGGGCGGTGCGCAAAGCCAAGGAGCCTTATCAGAATCGGCCCTCACCAATGCCCTCGCTCGGGTCAATACCGGACAATCCGATACGGTCTATTTTCTCCAGGGACATGGCGAATATGCCCTCACCGAGATTAGTCAAGCCACCGATCGCTTACAGGAACGGGGCTTTGTCAGTTCCCCCTTAAACCTGGCCCAAACCTTAACCCAGGGTCAGGACATTCCCCCAGATGCAGCGGTGGTGGTGGTGGCAGGGCCCCAACGCCCTCTGTTTGAACAGGAAACGGCATCTTTGGCAACCTACCTAGCCCAGGGGGGCAATGCCTTATTGTTGATTGATCCCCGCATCGATGCCGGCATGGATCCCTTACTCAAACCCTGGGGCGTAACATTAGACCCCGGTTTGGTCATTGATGGCGGCGGCGGTGTTGCCCAGGTGGATCAATCAACTGGTGGGTTAGTGGGCTTTGGCCCCACAGCTCCCTTGATCAATACCTACGGCAGTCACCCCATTACCCAAGACTTTGGCAACGGAAACTCCTTTTATCCCTTCTCCAGAGCGATCGTTTTGGATAGTGTAGATGGGGTCAACGCCACAGAAATACTCTCCACCAACGATGCCAGTTGGGCCGAAACGAACATTGAGGAAGATCTGAAATTTGATCCCGGTCAGGACTTAGAAGGGCCCCTCGTCCTCGGTGTTGCCCTCGATCGCCCCGTGGCAGAACCTCCAGCCGAAGAAAATACCCCAGAAACAGATCAGACCCCACCGAGTGAAGAACGAAACCCCGAATCTCGCCTAGTGGTCATTGGCAATTCTAGCTTTGCCACCAATGGTTTATTTCAACAACAATTGAACGGGGATGTCTTTACCAATGCTGTAGTTTGGCTGAGTCAACGGGAAGGGGAAGTATTGTCCATTAGTCCCAAAGATCCCACCAACCGACGCATTCAACTGCAAACCGTTGAAGCCCGCTGGGTGATTTGGCTATCTCTGATCATGTTGCCCTTAACCGGTTTTGGCTTAGGGGGCTTTCTTTGGTGGAAACGACGTTAGACGTTAGATGTAATCGGGAGCCATAAGACAAGATGAAATTGCAGCGATCGACTTTAGTTCTAGTAATGCTAGCCTGTGTAGTCGGCACGGGCTACGGGATATACCAATTGGCGGTTGTTCCCCGTCAAGAAAAAGTAGAGTTACAAGCCACAAAATTATTTGATTGGCAGGAAGATCAGGTTCAAAAGCTAAGCTTACAAACCCCGACGGGTCTACTCATTTTTGAGCGCCGATCGGACACGGTTCCCACCCCATGGCAAATGCTGAAGCCGCAGGAAACCTTGGCAAGTGATGCTTCTATTTCCTTTTTACTCAATCTTTTAAGCACACAATCCAGCGAGTCTACCCTAACCATTTCCCGCGATCGTTTGGCAGAATTTGGTTTAGTGAAACCCCTCGTGACGATCGGCATTACCCTTGAGGATCAAACCATTCATCAAATGCTTTTGGGAAACCCCGATTTTAGTGGCAACTCCCTCTATGCCTTGGTTGACCCGGATCCCAATGCCGCAGACGTAGAAATTCGAGTGGTGTCGAATCAATTTCAGTTTGGGACTAACCGCGATTTAGCGGAATGGGTATATACAGAGCCTCCAGAACCGGAAGCATCTCCTGACGCTCTAGAGCCGGATGCTCCCCCCGAAGTCCCAGAACCGGAGGCAGAGGGAAATAATGACCCGCCCGTGACCCCTGAGTAGAGTCGTTTTTACTCCTCCCTGCTCTCAAGAGACGGGTTTCCAAACTCCCGGAGGAGTCTATGATCATAAATCTGCCCCCTTACCCCGCATGGCTCAATCCATTCTTACCCAACTCGAAGCCTATAGCTTGAAATGCCCCCAGGAAGTTTTACTCGTACAAGTCCAGTACCAGCAAGACTTTGATGAAATTGTGATCTTTAAAGGCTTTTCCAGTTCCCTGCAGCGATCGACTCCCGCAGATCCCGATAGTCCCTTACTGCCCGATGATGCCCAAATTCTCCGCATCGATCGCTTAAAGAGTCCCTACTTACCGGATCAACCGAACTACATTGCCGAAAACCTAAGCTGGTCAGAATTTTCAGCCTATTTAGAGACCCTTTGACTTGCCACGGAACGGGAAAAATTTTCAGGGAAGAGTGCGGCGCACTTGCGCCTGCCGTCAGTCGTCCAACCTTTTAGAGAACCGGTCGGTTATCCACGGCAGCCCTATAACTCACAGGTTTTGACGGGCTGTTCACAGACCGCTAAGGGCGTTAATCCCGTGATCCACTGAAACTGCTGATCACTAATGGTGCTAAAGCTTTCTCCCTGTAGCCACTGTGTTAGCAAATGTTGCACTTCTTGGAGGAAGAGCAATCCCTTTGGCATAGGCGGCAAATGCCAATGTTGAATCATCACTTCAATCAAAGACAACTCCACCCAAGCTTGAGGGTACTGTTGCAAGAGTTCACACAAGCCACTCTGAAAGGAGTCTGCGTCGTCCCCCTCCAAGGCATAACTGGTAATGATATAATTAACCCGCTCTAGGTTAACCCGGTCTTGAAGCTGCATAACCCCTCGTTCAGTATGGGTTGGTGCTTACGTATCAGTGCTGTGTGTACTTGTGCATACTATTGTACTTGTCCATAGCACAAACTTCTTGTTGTGAAGCAAAATATTTCAAAATTTTAATAATTTGCTCAAAGACTAGCAAGATCCGCCAGTTCCAGTCCAGTTTCAGGAGCAACGCCGCCCACTGATGGGCAATGCGCTAGAGTAGGCACAGCCTTTTTCCCGTAACCTGTAGCTCGGTTCCGCAGCAGCAGTTCATTTCAATCATTGGCTTAGGACAACCCAGCAAGAATGCTTCCCCGCGACGAATTACTGAAAAATACGGAACATCGAGAAACCTTGGCTCGCATGGTGGATGCGGCGGATCAAGCCTTGCGGACTTGGGAACTGGTGCCCACAGACTTTCTCTCGCCCCCAGAGTTGGCCGAAGCCCAGATCCTCCTCAGTCGGCTCACGGAGGTCACAGCGATCGCTGCGGGGGGGTATCCCCAAGCGGAACGTCAGCGGTTGGCAATTTTTCGTTCAGAACTGGCCTTTGATGCCAGTGCCGTGCCTTTGGTCTTACTGGAAATTGCGGGCAACTTTTTGTTTGATCCCGCCAGTCATCGAGATTTTTTAGGAGCTTTATTGGGAACAGGACTGGTACGCCAGAAAGTCGGGGATTTGGTGCTGCTGGGGGAACGAGGGGCCCAGGCGATCGTGGTGCCCGAGTTAGCAGAATTCTTGGAAACCCAATTAACCCAAGTGCGCTCTGTCCCCGTCAAAACCCGCCGCATTGACTGGAGTGAGTTGCGAGTGCGGCCGCCCCAAACCAAAACCTTAACCACGGTGGAAGCCTCTCTGCGCCTAGATGCTATTGCCTCCGCTGGCTTTGGCATGTCCCGCAGTAAAATGGTGGATCTGATTAACAAATCAGATGTGCGGGTAAATTGGAAAACCGTCACCCAAGCCAGCGCGATCGTCAAGACTGGGGATTTAATTGCGATCCGAGGCAAAGGCCGCTTGACGGTGGGGGAGATTGCAATTACGAAGAAGCAGCGGTATCGGGTTGAATTAACGCGATCGGTCTAAGGGAAGAGTTTGCCGCACTCTTCCGCCTGAAGTGGGTCGCCGTTGTAGAGGGTAAATTTTTTTACCAGACTGCTCATTATTAACAGGATTGAGAGAAGCAAAGAATTGGCCCCCCTGCATACGCTATTCTTCTCTATAAGTAAAAAATGACGGAATTTCCTGTGAAGCTCTTTTTTTATCACACCCCTGAATTAGTCCCAAATCCAGTTACGCCAGACTGTGCGATCGTGATTGATGTGCTTCGGGCAACCACAACGATCGCTGCGGCGCTCCATGCCGGAGCAGAAGCCGTACAAGCCTTTAAAGATTTAGATGAATTGATGCAGACCAGTGATGCTTGGCCCGTTGATCGACGCTTACGGGCTGGAGAACGGGGCGGAAAGATGGTAGAGGGCTGTGATTTAGGGAATTCCCCCCTGGATTGTACCGTCGATCGCTTTGCGGATCGTCGTCTCTTTATCAGCACCACGAATGGCACCCGGGCCCTGAACTGTGTGCAGTCTGCACCCGTCGTATTAACCGCAGCGTTGGTCAATCGTCAGAGTGTCGTCCACTATTTACAGACAAACCAACCTGAAACAGTGTGGATCGTTGGTTCGGGCTGGGAAGGTAGCTACTCCCTGGAAGACTCAGTGTGTGCTGGGGCCATTGTCGCGGCCCTGGCCAAGAATACAGCGTTAGAGGCGATCGTGGGTAATGATGAAACGATCGCCGCCTTGGCGCTGTTTCAACAATGGGAACATAACCTCCTAGGGCTATTGGAAAAGGCCAGTCATGGCCAACGGCTTTTGGGCTTAAACAATACCGAGGATTTAAAGTTCTGTGCCCAACTCGATACCTTAGAAATTTTGCCCCAGCAGCGGGAACCGGGAATCTTGGCTAAAACCGTTTGACTGGAGGGTGGAGCCTAGAGTGCGTCATCCATGGAGACCAGTCCCTTACGGTATCGATCTTAGCCGCGCCCGTCCCCGTTTGACCGCTAGGGCGTGTTATCAATTTTCCGGATCACTTGGGGGAGGCTCTGGAGGTTCATTAGAGGTGGAATTGTTGCCAAAGTGGGTTTGGACAATTTCACTGGTGATCACCTTCATGTGCTTACCAGTTCGTAAAGATTCTTGCCGAACTGATTGGTAAGCCTCAGGACTGAGTTCGACTCGAAATCGTGCCCTGTTCTGAGCCTTTTTCATGGAATCAACAGATTGAGCGTTGGGGTCCTTAGAAATCATAAAAATCGAGGCAATGTTTCTTGATTACCCCAAGACATTTGTCCCCGATTCCAGAAAAGTTCCCAAAAATTTTTAGGGAAATCCGCCCATGCCTATTTTTTCCCTTCCCGAAGCCGGTGGGCAGGCTTTCCACTCAAAGCGAAAAAATTTAAGGGAAGGGGGTACCCTGCCGCCTCAAGTGGTTAGCCGGTTGGCAATGGGGACAAAAGTGAGTTGATCGTCCTGCTAATTTGATGCGTTGGATTGGAGTACTACAGCGGCGGCACGGTTGACCGGTACGACGGTACACCCAAGCTTGGCCCCCATAATTCCCGTTGGTTCCCTCCACGGTGCGGTAGTCCCTGAGGGTAGTTCCCCCTGCGGCAATACCTGCTTCTAGGACAGAGACGATCGCCTCCACAAGGCGTTGAATTTCTGCGGGGGTTAATTGCGGTGCGGGTTTCTCGGGATGTAGACCACTGAGAAATAAACATTCATCTGCATAGATATTGCCTAGCCCCGCAATAATACTTTGATCCAAAAGAACCGTTTTCAACGATCGTTGAGTTTTGCCTAAGCGTTCCTGTAGGTATGGCGCTGAAAAGTCCGGAGATAGCGGTTCGGGCCCCAGAGTCTTGAGAGTGGTAATAATCTCCTCTGGAGAACGATCGGGGGGAATCCACCACACCTGCCCAAAGGTGCGCACATCCACAAACCGTAACTCTCGATCGTCCCCCGCCGTGTCCGAGGAGCCAAACTTAATTCGCAGTCGGGTATGTCGATCCACCGCTGTTGTTTCCGTGACCCAGAGCAATTGTCCCGTCATGCGGAGATGTACCGCTAACCATCCGGCTGGAGTGTCCTGCCGAGTTAAGTCCGCCAAAAGATATTTACCCCGCCGTCGCCATGCTTCAATCTGCGCTCCCGCTAAGCCCCGGACAAAAGCATCACTCTCCTGGGGATAAGCGATCGTTCGCGCCAATAAAACCTCACCGCCCGTAACAACCTGATTGCAGGTCGTGCGGTTCAGCCCTCGGCAGACAGTTTCAACTTCCGGTAATTCAGGCATAGGAATAGAGAATAGGGGACAATTTCCACTGAAAGCGACAAACTTTCATGGAAGAGTGGGAAGCATTTAGGGGCTGTTGCAAGGCTTCTAGACCTAATTGATGACGCGCCCTAAATAGAAGAACTCGGTTTTGCTGCCATAAGCTGTTCTTCGCACCAGCGGAAAACCTGCCGCAACCGTCCCAGCAGGAGTCCCATATCCCCGGTGGAATAAAGCGGTGTTTCATAAACTATTTGAGGGGTGACCATTCGATAAAATCGCCATCCTTCTCCGTTGGTGACAATGCCGAAAATATCAATATTGTCTTGTCCGTGCTGACGGTTGTGCCAGCGGCAACTATCCATTTCCACTAAGCACTGGGCTAAACCCTGCTCAAAATCATCTTTCTTGGCTTCAATGATGCATAACAAAGGAGCCGTTAAGTAGCGCTTTCGTTCAGCAATTAAATAGTCTACATATCCACTGACCTGTTCACCCTCAAGTTGTGCCCCTTTCCAGATCTTCAAGTGCTCTAGGGGGTTTAGGGCTTCATCGCACAGGGCATCAATCAATAATTTTTTAGACTCTTCATAACTATCTAGATCAAAATTACGTCTCAGTCTTTGCCAGCGTTCTTGAAAAAAATCACTCAACAGGAGAGGGGCAACCTCAATCTGCCAGGGTAATAAATCTGAAAGATTGAGGAATTCAAAAGCTTGACTTTTATTAAACTTTGAAAATTGTTTTTTCTTCATCTTTATCTCTACCGCAATCTTAAATGGGTGGCGTTGTGTGCGCCCGGAAGACCCATCCCACACAACGGTTTTTATAGTCCTTACAACTGATATAGGGCGGAAAATTGGCTACCAACTTAAGGCGGAAGAGTGCGGCGCGGGGCGGCACTCTTCCCTTAAATTTTTCCACTTTCAGTGGAAAGCCGGAAAATTTTCAGGGGAGTGGAATCCTTAAACCAGAGAACTCTGGTGGGTAAAACGGCCTATGCCGATCGCGAGTAAAAATAGGGCCAGTTGAGTCACGGCAATACTGGGGCCCGAAGGCAAATTTGCAAAGGCAGAGAGGACAATCCCCACAATAGCGCTGATGGCTCCCAACCCCGTTGATGCCATGACATGGGTCATAAAATTAGGGCTGAGGAGGCGGGCGGCACAGGCCGGAATCACAATAAATGAACTGACCAGCAGAACACCGATCGCTTTGATGGAAACCCCCACCACCAGCGCCAGCAAGATAATAAAGATTTTACGGTGAGCCGAGACCGCAATCCCTCGCGCCAGAGCGATCGGTTCGTGGAGGGTAATGATCATCTGAGTCCGTAGTGAGAGGCCAATATAGGCCAGGCAGATCACCAGCAAGATGGCGCTAATCCCCAAGTCTAGGGGGTGTACTGCTAAAATATCGCCAAAAAGAAAGGTGTTGATGCCCCCCTTATAGACATCCAGAAAACTCAACAGCAGAATAGCGATCGCCAGTAGGGAAGAGTGGAGAATGTTCAACAAGGCATCTATCCACAATTGCGTATGCTCCAACAAATAGATAACCGCTACGGCAAAGCACACGGAAAAGGGCAATAGAACCAGGGACGGATCGACCCCGAGCCACAGACCAATGGCAACTCCTAGCAGGGCAGAATGCCCTAAAGCATTACTAAAAAAGGAGAGTTGGCGCAGAACCGTGAAGCTCCCCAACAGACCGCTCATTAAACCAATTAAGGTGCCACTCACCAAAGCCCGCTGCATGAAGGGATAGTGAAATAAATCCAAGCCACGGGAGAGGATCTCGATCGTCATAGAAAATTCAGGGAAAGGTTCAATCAGGAGAGGTCACCCTTAGGATAGAGTTGAACCGGATCCGGGTCAAAAATTTAGGGTAAGCTATGGGAACGATCGTCCCTCAGCGTCTTACGCCTCACCCTCGTCATAGATTTGTTGCGTCGCAAGGAGTTGATTCCTGCATGACCGTGGAATGCAAATTCAGTCGATCTCACTGCAACAGACCAGGAGAACTACGATCGTCTCCTCAATGCCATGCAGTCCAACAAATTCAAGACCTTGAAACTTCGGGAGATTGAGCATGACCCGTAAAGCTCAAAAGCGGTGGTGGCAGTTCCGCACCCCTTTGGCCTGGCATAACCTAACCTCGGAACCTCGGCGCTTGCTGACGGCGCTGTCGGGGGTTTCTTTTTCGGTGGTTTTAATTTTTGTTTTCCTGGGCTTCAAAAATGGATTATACGATAGTCAAGTTCAACTCATTAAGTCCTTAAATGGCGATATTTTTATTATCAATCGTATTAAATATACGATGTTTATTCCGGAGCAATTTGCACGACGACGGCTCTATCAGGCTCAAGCTTTTGATGGGGTTGAAGAGGCCTATGCTTTATATATGGAGTTAGGCAATTGGAAAAATCCCCTCACGAATCGAACCCGATCGCTCCGAATTTTAGCTTTTAATCTCAATGAGCCGGTGCTGGAATTACCTGAACTCCAAGAATATCGATCGCAATTGAACCAGCCCTGGACGGCCCTACTCGATCGTCGTTCCCGCGCAGAGGTGGGGCCCCAAACCCCTGGACTGAAAACGGAACTTTCCGATCGTCAAGTTCAACTTTTGGGAACCTTTACCTTAGGCACGGATTTCTCGGCTGGGGATGGTAACGTGATCATGAGTGATCAAAATTTTGTGCGTTACTTTGGTAACCTCGGCCCGGAAGTAGACAGTCGCAGTTTAGAAACGATCGATATTGGTCTGTTGCAAGTCCAGCCGGGGGTGGATGTGGTTGCCTTAGCCCAGCAAATTTCTCAAACCTTGCCCAATGATGTGTCTGTGTTTACCCGTGAGCAATTTATTACGCAGGAGTTAACCTATTGGAAGGAAAACACCAATATTGGTTTTGTTTTTTCCCTACTGTCCAGTCTTAGTTTTGTTGTGGGGGTGATCCTCGTCTATCAAATTTTATATACTGATGTTGCCGACCATTGGTCAGAATATGCCACCCTCAAAGCGATCGGTTATTCTAACAAACGCTTACTCTGGATTGTGATGCAGGAAGCTTTGATCCTCTCCGTTATTGGTTTTATTCCCGGCTTTCTCATTAGTTCCCTCCTCTACGATTTGATTGCCGGTGCCACCGGTTTAGTTCTCCAGTTAACCCTGCAACGGGTACTCAATATCTATATCGCAACGATCGCCATGTGTGTGATTTCGGGTTCTCTCGCCATGCGTAAAGTTTTAACCACCGATCCCGCTGAGGTGTTTGGTTTATGAGCCTAAGTAAGCATCAAGAAAACGATCGAATTGTCCGAATTGAAAAGCTTAACTTTTACTTTGGTCAGGGGGATCTGCGCAAGCAAATTTTATTTGATATTGACTTAGACTTGCAGCGGGGTCAAATTGTCATTTTAACGGGGCCCTCTGGTTCCGGAAAAACAACCTTACTCACCCTCATTGGAGCATTACGATCGCTAGAGGAAGGGAGTTTACAAGTTTTAGGCAAAGAACTGAGGGGCTTAAGTCATCCCCAACGGGTTAAAATTCGTCGCAATATTGGCTTTATTTTCCAAGCCCATAACTTATTTGACTCCCTCACCGCCCGTCAAAATGTGGAAATGGCCGTTGAAATTCAGGACAACTGGGGAAATAAACGGGAACTTTCCAGCCACATTTTGACCCAACTGGGCTTAGGGGAGCGCATTAATTACAAACCCCATCACCTCTCGGGCGGTCAAAAACAACGGGTCGCCATTGCCCGCGCCTTAGTGAACCGCCCCCAGTTAATCTTGGCAGACGAGCCAACCGCAGCCCTGGATAAAGTGACGGGTAGAGAAGTGGTGAATTTAATGAAAACCCTAGCGCGGGAGCGGGGATGCACGGTGTTGATGGTTACCCACGACAACCGCATTTTAGATGTGGCGGATCGGATGGTGAACTTAGTGGATGGTCGCTTAGAATCCGATCGCCCCGTCAGCCAACTGGCCGCCATGCAAGATCCCACCGGACTCGATCGGCAAATGTTTATGTTGTAAACCGCCTACGGGCACCTCGATTCCTCAGGCTTGAACTGGAAAGTGCCCATTCTATTAATCATTATTACAATTCTGCAAAAACCCCTAGACCGAGTATCCCGTTGCCTGGGATAGTTTTGAAAAGTAAAATTTTGAAGCTGAGTTTTTAGAACGATACTATGACAGTCTCCACCCAGGTTTCTTCAGGCACTTCCACCGTTGGCTTACCTCCCAGTGACTCCCGAGAGCGGGTTGCAGCCTTTATGCGCGAATTGCAAGATTCAATTTGTGCAGGTTTAGAAGCAGCAGACGGAACCGGTAAGTTCCGTGAAGATTCCTGGATCCGACCTGAAGGAGGCGGTGGTCGTTCCCGCGTCATGCAAGACGGCACGATTTTAGAGCAAGGCGGGGTTAATTTTTCTGAGGTTGCCGGTGGTCAACTGCCCCCCTCCATTGTGACCCAACGCCCAGAAGCGGCTGGTCATACTTTCTTTGCAACTGGGACTTCTTTAGTCTTACATCCCAAAAATCCCTACATTCCCACGGTTCACCTTAACTATCGCTACTTTGAAGCTGGCCCCGTTTGGTGGTTTGGTGGTGGAGCAGACTTAACCCCTTACTACCCCTTTGCAGAAGATGCGGTTCACTTCCATACAACCCTAAAGTCCGCCTGCGATCGTCACAATGAGCAGTATTACCCCACCTTTAAGCACTGGTGCGACGAATATTTCTTCCTGAAGCATCGCCAGGAAGCCAGAGGGATTGGCGGCATTTTCTTTGACTATCAAGATTCCACCGGTCAGCTCTACGGAGGCTCCAACTCCTGCGGCACAGCGGCTGCCTATAGCGACTCCAATAGCCCCGTCGCCCGTTCCTGGGAAGACTTATTTGCCTTTGTCAAAACCGCTGGTCATTCCTTCTTGGATGCGTATTTACCCATCGTAGAACGTCGTCGCAACCTAGAATATGGCGATCGGGAACGGCAGTTCCAACTCTATCGCCGGGGTCGCTATGTTGAATTTAACCTCGTCTACGATCGAGGCACCATTTTCGGATTACAAACGAATGGGCGTACCGAGTCCATTCTGATGTCTTTGCCCCCCTTAGTGCGTTGGGAATACGCCTACGCTCCCGAACCCGGCAGCCCAGAGGCCGAACTCTACGACACCTTCCTGAAAGCACAAGATTGGGTCAACTGGAAACTCTAACCCTTTCTCCATTCGGCTACCAAACTCTCTCACTCATTTTTTCCACTTTCCACTGAAAGCGGAAAAATTTAATGGAAGAGTGCGGCGCTCCGCGCCGCACTCTTCCGCCTTAAGTCGGTAGCCATTTTTTCCACTTAAAACGGTAGATTGAGGTGTTCTATACCTTAATCTACCGTTATTTTTTGTCCGAGTATTCACGCTAGCATAGGGCTGTGGCGATCGATCGCCATCATGCCTACGGTGTTAGGATACGGAAGATTTCCAGATTAAAAATTTTAGGACTAAGGTCTAAAATAGACCTTAAAAGTGGGGGGCGCGACAAACCAGCCCCCCACTTTTTAAGATTGGCTAAATTTAACCCTCGTTTCTGTGCAAATCGTTGACTTTTGACTGGGAACAATTGAACTGTGCCAGGCTTAAGAAGAAGATCTCTTCCTGACCAGAATTCTACTTTGGTGGGCAGCTTATGCTGCCCATTGGTAATGCATGCAATAGGGGAATGTAATAGATGCACCCTTTAGGTGAGTAAGGTTAGCGGTAAACATTTTTCAGACTACCGCTCTTGAAGGTGAAGGAAAACGGATTTCCTTCAGGAAGCGGTCAGGGGATTGTTGGCAATGCCCCATTGTTGTTTGAGAAACTCTTTATACAGAGTTTCCCGTACCATCATTTGTTCGTAGAGTTTAACCAAAAAGTCTTTAGCCTGATCCTGGCTCATGTGGTCAACTTGAGACCGAAAAGCCTGTAGGCTAAATTGTTGTTCCAAAGATAGTTCCGCTGGTTGATTCATACTGAACTCCTACAAGAGACTCGTCTTGTGGAGATGGATTTTCCCGCAGGCAAATACCACAACTCCAACAGAAGCCGGAGCAGAAAAGACTAAAGAACTCGCTGGTTAAGCTGTTACGATAATCTATTCCTGAAGCTCTCCGATTTCATACCTGTATTGTGCATCCAAGGACTGGATGCTTCTGTTGCAAATATTACAGAAAATAAAATCTTCTTGACAAATGTCCCATTCTCTTAGCCTGATTACGAGCCGCCAGAACCCCTTGGTGAAGAAACTACGATCGCTCCACAGCGTGAAGGGACGTTGGGCCCATCAGGAATTTTTGCTAGAGGGGACTCACCTCATTGAGGCCGCGCTACGGGTGAATTATCCTTTGGCGTTGGTGTGTGCTAGCGATCGTTGGTGCGATCGTCATCCTGATCTGTGGACTGTGCTGGAGCAACAAGTCCCCCACCAGAGCATCTTCAGCGATGACCTGCTAGATTATGCGGCTTCCACCCTGCATCCCGATGGCATTTTAGCGACAGCCCCCCTGCCCACCGCCGCTCCCCTCCACCTTCCCCAAACCTTAGGGATCTTGCTGGAAACCATTCAGGATCCTGGCAATGTGGGCACCATTGTCCGCACCGCTGCAGCGGTGGGGCTCACTCAAGTGTGGCTGACCGCGGATAGTGTGGATTTAACCCATCCCAAACTGTTGCGGGCTTCTGCGGGAGCCTGGTTTGATGTCTCGCTGCAAATTTGTGACCATCCCCTCGATCTGATCGATCGCTGTCACCAGGATGGAGTGCAGGTGATCGCCACCAGTTCCCATGCCCAAGAAACCTATTGGGACATTGATTTTAGCCGCCGCACCCTGCTGTTAATGGGCAATGAAGGGGCTGGGCTGTCCCCTCATCTGCAGGCAAAAGCCGATCGGGTAGTTACAATTCCCCTAAACCCTGAGATAGAGTCTCTCAATGTGAGTATTGCAACCGCTTTGCTGTTGTATGAAGCCAAACGGCAAAGGATCCAGGGCAGTGGTCAGTCGCCTTTGGCGAAGTGAACTTTGAGCCCAGAACGGGGATGTAAGGTGGGAATACGGACTATAGCGAGATCTTGATGGGGCTCTAATGCCCAAACATACTGACGGAGTAAGAGCGCCGTAATAATCTTCATTTCCATTTGGGCAAAGGCCATGCCCAGACAAATGCGGGGCCCACCCCCAAAGGTCACCATGCTAAAGTCCGTCCGCTTCTGTTCAGCCCGATCGGGACTGAAGCGATCGGGATCAAACTGGGTGGGATGCTCAA
>JBEAPM010000097.1:0-10148 GCA_041164445.1 Cyanobacteriota bacterium | reverse complement strand
AAAAATGGATAGGGATCTAAATGGTGCGCGAGGGATTTTCCTTCGTGCATTGGTTGATACGCCTTGGTTGAGAAATCATCTCAACTTATGTATTCGTGGGACAAATGCGAACCTTGTTAGTGTTTGTTAGCGAAAAAGTATCGGCTCAAGGTTTCTGGAGCCATGTACCATGCCCTAATCTGCTCAGCATCGGACTGCATAGGAATGGCTGAATGATTGCCCAACGCAATTTTACTCAATTGAATCTTGCTCCCTCGCACCTGTCGGCAGACAGCCGATCTGTTAAAGTTAGCGATCGATCCTTGAATGGCGAGATCAAGCGATCGTCTCGGATTAATGTTCTTCCTGAAGAAGCTCCTCCAGAGCGGCCGGAACTGGAAGGCTTGGTTCAGGTAATTACGGCAAAGCATCGGAGTTTTTTTACCCAGATCCTTGCCCAGGCGCTGCGATCGGCAGGACAAGGCACGTCGGTTTTGGTGGTGCAACTGCTCAAAGGGGGAATCCATCAAGGCTTAAATCACCCGGTTCGTTTAGGTCAATGTTTAGACTGGTATCGGTGTAACCTTGAACATTGCATTGATCCCTATCGTCCGGAAACCCTTACACCCCAAGCCCGCAGTTGCATTCAAGAACTTTGGCAGCATACCCGTAGTCTGATTTTGGCCAATCGCTATGAGCTAGTGATTTTAGATGAACTCAGTTTGGCCCTAAACCTGCATTTAATTCCAGAGTCTGAGGTTCTGGCTTTGATTGAGGATCGTCCCGCCCGTGTTGAAATGATTCTGACTGGCTCTGAAATGCCTGAGAAATTGCTGAATTTGGCCGATCAAGTCACGGAACTACGCCGATCGCCTCGGGTTTAAGGGGTAGGGTAGCACTGAAAGCGAAAAAATTTAATTTAATGGAAGAGTGCGGCGCAAAGCGCCGCACTCTTCCGCCTTAAGGGGGTAGCCGCTAGGAGGGCTAGGATGTCACTGTGGGGCTAGATCCGAGGTGGGTAATTTCTAGATAAATATGCTCTAAGCGGATGGGCTGTAAGGCCACAGAATGGAGGGCAATGCCTTGAAAGTAATCCAATACGGTTTGCAGTTCCACTGCGTGGGGAAGCCAAAAGGCTAAGTCGCCCCCGTAGCGGCGGTGGACAAATCCTAACCGCTCTCCCCGTGCAATGGCCATGTCTTCCTGGCTGGTACTCACCAGAGCGATCGTATGGGCAGCAACATATTGACGGAGATCTTCTAGGGTTCCTTCTGCCAATAATTTGCCCGCTTTAATAATGCCAATGCGCTGACACAATCGTTCTGCTTCTTCCAAGAGATGGGTTGTTAATAAAATGGTAATGCCTTGGCTTTGTAAGCGTCGAATTAAGGCCCAAATTTCGTAACGGGCTTCAATATCTAAGCCGGTGGTGGGTTCATCTAAAATAATCAACTTGGGCTGATGCACCATTGCCACCGCAATACTCAGCCGTCGTTGCATTCCCCCACTTAAGTTTTCCACTAAATCATTGGCCCGATCGAGGAGATGAACGGTTTCCAAACACTCATAAACCTGCTCAATCCGATCGCTTTGTTTGAGACCGTATAAACGGGCAAAAAAATGTAAATTCTCCGCACAGGTTAAGCCACGATATAATAAATTTTCTTGGGGCGAAACACCAATGAGCGTTTTTGTGTGATCTGTGCGTAATACCCCTCCAATTTCAACTAACCCCTCATCGGGTTCCAACAGATTACAAATAATATTAATAGCGGTGGTTTTACCGGCTCCATTAGGGCCTAACAATCCGTAAACTTCTCCCCCTTGAACGTCAAAACTTAAACCATTCAATGCAAACCGATCGCCATATCGCTTTAACAATCGATGGACTCGTAGCACAGTTTAGAATCTCCGTTCCGATTGAATCATGCGGTTATAAACACTCCAGCCGCCAAATAAAACCACTACGCTAAAGGCCAGTAAAAAGAGGAAATGGTTACGAATTTCACCTAAACCCTCTCCTTGGGTAGTGACGGCGGTTAAGGCCTCTGTCATGTGATAGACCGGATTATATTTCGCCAGTCTTAAGAGGCTATCAGGGAAAAGGGAGGTGGGTAAAAAAGCACCGCCCAAGAGTAAAAAGGGAACGCCAAAGGCTGCAACCAGCGCATTAACATCTTCTGTGCGTCGGGCAAATTGTCCGCCTAAAATAAAGCCAATCCCAACATAAGTGACGATACTTAAGAAAACAATACTGCCCGCCAAAAACAGGGAACCGGAAAAGGTGGCCCCTGCAAATAAAGCGATCGTCACCACGAGTAAGGTTTGCCCCAGACCAATGACGGTGTGGGTTAGGAGAATACCCAGGAAATAGGACAGTCCCTTGAGGGGAGACAAAAAGAGTCGCTTGAGGGTTTGTTGTTCACGCTCGGCCACGACGGTGGACACACTGCCGCCTAAACAACTAAAAAAGAGGGCAGCCCCTACCAAACTGGGAGAAACCGCCTGAGCAAAGGCTTCAGCTTGGGTTAGGTCGGTTCGTTCACTAAAAATAAGACCATTAATGATCAGCACCGTAACCGGAAAGATGACCCAAAAGATCAGGCTGCGGCGACGACGGAAAAGCTCTAACAAAATACGCTGAGCCACAGCAATGGTTTCTCGCAGGCATTGCACTGCATGAAAAGCCACCGGGGACTTAAGATCTGAGGTCTTAACATCCCGAGATTGATTTACTCGAAACAGCAGTGTCAATGTTAACCTCAACTTTTAAGGGCTGACCCTTCAAGGGAAATCGATCAACGTCTCTCCTTGCTGAGCCTAGCGAACTGAATGAGCATCCTTTTGAGCCGGAAACCAACCCAGGGGTTAGTATCTCACAAGCCTCTAGGTTTGGGTAGCAATCGGTACCTTTGCGATTCTTTGGAGATGACCTTAACCGTCGGATTCTTCTGGCTTTAAAGATGGTCATGACTTATCGCCTGGAAGTCCATGGGCGTAGGGAATGGATACCTCAATACTCAACACACAGCTTTCCACTGAAAGCGAAAAAATTGAAGGGAAGAGTGCGGCACTCCGCCTTAAGTTGGTGGACGTTATCCCTGAAGCAAAGGTTCGGGGCTTGGCATCAGGACTCGGCATCCAGTTCAGGGTAATACCGGAAAACGCCGTGGCTATTCAAGGGGATACAGCGATCGGAGGACAGATAGGCGGCAATCGGGGGGCGTTCTGCAACCCGATCGTAAAGGTGCAAAGTTAAGGGGATCCCTGGGCTAAGGGCAGCAAAGGCGCTGGGCAAGGCATACTTTATCCCTCGCAGCAGTTGAAAGAGGGAGAGATCGACATAGCTAAAGCGATCGCCGAGAAGCCACTCCCCAGATTGCTGGGCTAAACACTGCTCAAAATACTGCAAAAAGCGGGGGAGACGATCGCGCAAAAAGGTTTTTGCCGCCCGTGTGGCTTCGGCTTGCTG
Organism: Cyanobacteriota bacterium; assembly: GCA_041164445.1. Classification (GTDB taxonomy): domain Bacteria; phylum Cyanobacteriota; class Cyanobacteriia; order Prochlorotrichales; family Prochlorotrichaceae; genus JBEAPM01. The sequence goes on along the minus strand of JBEAPM010000097.1, from coordinate 6,697 downwards.
TTCCTGGTAATAGAGGCTGACTCCTAGAGGATGGTGAATATTGTGAATTTCATTGACCACATCCAAGATCGTGAGGACTAGTTGATTGGCCCGGTAGAATGCGGCTTCTCCAGGGGGAACCAGCTCTAAACGGGGAGCCAGAAATAAACAAATGTTGGGGGTTTGGGCAATGGTGAAGTTGTCCCAGGTGAGAATGGGCGGCGCATAAATGCCCGCGGACTGAACCTCAGGGGTGCTCAGAAACGATCGGATTCCGGCGATTCCTCCCCCTTCTGCGTCGGGTAACTGTCCCACATCCACATAGGGGGTCTGGGCTGCTTCCAACATGAGGCGGGGAAATTCACCTCGCCCCGGCAAACCCGGCCAATAGTAGAGGTAGCAGGCAGGATGAGATAGCGCTGACATGATTACCCCTCTTTAATACTCACGGCATCGGACAAATAGCAAACTCCACCCAATTTATTGAGAATGGGAAGAATGGTGGAGGTGATTTTCGCCGCCATCGCTTCCGAACAGAAGCAGATCAAATAGACATTCCCCAGCCCGGAAATGGGTAAATCATCGGCCATGGTTGCCCGTGGCGTTTTACCCGTAACATTGTGAATCACGGTGTATCCGGGCACGCCAATTTCTTCAAGCCCCGCTAAAATGCGATGCATTTCCTGTTCGTCGGCAATAATTTCAATGCGTTTGACTAAGTTCATCCCTCATTTTGCTCCCAGCAGAAAAGGATATTGAGAGGCTACAGCATTGGGTACCGCGCCTTCCCACCTTCAGCACCTTCAGTCCACCTGAAAACATTCAAAATTTTGCCCCAGTCCCTCCGCAAGGTCAGGGATTGTGGCGGGCGGCGAAGTTGAGGTGCCCAAACATTAAGATTTTCGACCAATTTCTTTGAGGACTTTAATCCTCATGCTATCTTAGCGCAGTTCGTTCTTTTCCAAAAATATTCTTCCCTCGATCGTCTTCCCATTCTACGTCCCTTAAGCACCTCAAAAATCTAAAACTTGCTGCCTATTTTTACGCAAGAATTACGTAAGAATAGGACTTATAGCGATTTGCTTTGCTGTCCGCTATAAGTCATCAAGGTTATGAATCAAGGTGCCCCTTAGCCTTTAATCTGGTTGACATTTTGAACGCTAGCCTTGTCCTATCTAATATTCTCAATCCTCCCGTTCTCTTTTTCTTTATAGGGATGGTGGCTGTTTTTCTCAAGTCCGATCTAGAAATTCCTCAACCTCTCCCTAAGTTATTCTCTTTATACTTACTTTTTGCCATTGGCTTTAAGGGCGGTCATGAAATCCATGAAAATGGCATTAATTTATCCAGTGGTCTGGTTCTAACTTCTGCCATTTTAATGGCAATCGTTGTGCCCATTTACTCATTCTTTATTCTGAGGATCAAGCTAGACACCTACAATTCCGCAGCGATCGCGGCTGCCTATGGATCGATTAGTGCCGTTACCTTTATCACCGCTACCTCTTTTTTAGATCAACAGGGCATGAGCTATGGCGGACACATGGTCGCTGCCCTGGCTTTGATGGAATCTCCCGCTATTATTGTGGGGATTTTATTGGTGCGTATTTTTGCAAGTCAAGATGCCTCGGATGGGTCAGAAAAGCCATTCTCTTGGTCAGGCGTTTTACGAGAAGCCTTTTTAAATGGGTATGTCTTTTTATTGTTAGGGAGTTTGCTGGTGGGAACGGTGACCCGTCAACAGGGCTGGGATAGCTTAAAAAGCTTTACGGGAGATCTCTTTTATGGAATGCTCACCTTTTTCCTTTTAGATATGGGTTTAGTCGCGGCTCGACGCATTCAGGATTTACAACGAAGTGGTTCTTTTCTCATTGGCTTTTCTATCTTTATGCCCGTCTTTAATGCGATCGTGGGTATTCTGCTGGCCCAACTGTTGCAAATGTCTCAAGCCGATGCCTTATTGTTTGCTGTTCTTTGTGCCAGTGCTTCATATATTGCCGTTCCCGCAACCATGCGGATGAGTGTTCCGGAAGCCAATCCCAGTTTATATATTTCCATGGCTTTAGCGTTGACCTTTCCCTTTAACATCATTTTTGGAATTCCCCTCTACTATGGAATTATTAGTAAAATTTGGGCTTTCCATTGATCCGCAATATACAGCAATTTGAAATTAGTTGTAAGGACTTCAATTTTCAGTCTCGTTGCAATCGCAAAACTTGAGTGGATCCCCCCTAGCCCCCCTTGAAAAAGGAGGGAACCGGATCAAAAGGCTCGGAAGTCCCCTTACTAAGGGGGATTTAGGGGGATCCAGCTAAATCGATCGGTTCCATCAATCGGTTCTCTCAAGAGGTGTGTGGCGGACGGCGGATCTGCCCGCCATAATGAATCCAGACGGAGAAGTGCTGAGCTTCCAAGTTCCAAATAGACCCAATGGAGTATAGTAAAATCTTTTCAAGACGACCTCAAACCTGTCCCATCCTCCCTAGACCTTAAGCCTTGTAGGTTAAACCGCCAGAGCATGGTTTGAATGTCACGTCAAATGAATTCAGGAATATCTTATGGATGCCAGTTTTGAGATTACCCTGCTCATGGTCATTGTGATCGTCGCTGGAATTGGAGCCCAGGTCTGTGCGGAATTGTTTAAGGTGCCTAGCATTGTTTTTCTGCTCTCCTTCGGGATGATCCTGGGGCAGGACGGTCTAGAAATCATTCGACCTTCTCTACTGGATACGGGTCTAGAAGTGATTGTGAGCATGTCGGTTGCGCTCATTTTGTTTGAAGGGGGTCTCAGTCTGGAACTGCGGGATTTAGGAAAAGTTTCCGGCAGTTTACGGAATTTAGTGACCATCGGCACCATGATTACCCTGTTGGGAGGTGGGATGGCTGCTCACTGGCTCAGCGAGTTTCCCTGGTCTCTGGCCTTCCTCTATGCTTCCATCATTGTGGTGACCGGCCCCACCGTGATTGGCCCCCTCTTAAAACAGGTCAAAGTCGATCGCCAAGTTTCTACTCTCCTGGAGGGAGAGGGGGTATTAATTGATCCTGTGGGTGCCATTTTGGCGGTGGTGGTGCTGGATCTCATTCTCAACGGTGGAAGTTCCTCTGCGCCCCTGACTGTCTTGACGGGGTTAACCCTTCGCCTCAGCATTGGCGGCATTATTGGGGTGGCGGGGGGTTGGCTCTTGGGAGCCTTTCTGCGTCAGGCCAATTTTATGGCAGAGGATCTCAAAAACCTGGTGGTTTTGGCGGGAATGCTGGGGCTCTTTGTTTTAGCCCAAACGGTACGTAGCGAAGCGGGGCTGATGGCCACCGTCATGTCCGGATTGACGCTCCGAGCCTCCGCATTACCGGAGGAGCGCTTGATTCGACGGTTTAAGGGGCAACTGACGATGTTGGCCATCTCCGTCTTATTTATTTTGCTCTCTGCCGACCTTTCCATTGCCAGTTTGTTTGCCCTGGGGTGGGGAGGCTTGCTCACGGTTGTGGTGTTGATGTTTGTGGTTCGCCCCCTGAATATCTGGATTTGTACCTGGAATAGCCGTCTCAATTGGCGACAAAAGTTCTTTATGGGGTGGGTTGCACCTCGGGGAATTGTCTCGGCTTCCGTGGCCTCGTTGTTCGCAATTTTGCTCACGGAACGGGGCATTAGCGGTGGAGATGCGATTAAGGCGCTCGTCTTTTTGACCATTATCCTCACGGTATTTTTGCAGGGGTTAACGGCTCGTTTTGTTGCCCAAGGTTTAGGCATTACCTCTGATCAGGCCTGTGGAGTTGTGATTGTGGGTTCAAATCCCCTCAGTCGCTTGCTTGCCCGGCTTTTTCAGGATCGGAATGAACCGGTGGTGATCATTGAAACCGATGAAGCGGCCTGTCGTTTAGCGGAAGAACAGAAGATTCATACCTTTTTAAGTAGTGCCTTTGATGAAGTGGTGTTGGAAGCGGCGGGGGTGGCTACCACCGGTACTTTTTTAGCTATGACTAGTAATGGTGAGGTGAATTTAGGGGTTGCGCAACGGGTCGTAGAAGAGTTTGACCCCCGTCGTGTTTTGGCTATTTTTCCCCGAGATCCCCAAGCCAATACTCCGGCGGCCAATAGTAAGTCTTCCAGTAAGAAAATTGCCCAGGCCTTTGCCCCTGAGTTGGTGTTGAAAAGTTGGAACACTTATCTGAATGATGGCTCCGTTAAGTTAGGACAAACTCGTCTACGATCGCTAGGATTTGAGTTTCAAAAAGCTCACCTCAATGCGCTCATTCGTAGTCAAGAATTGGTGCCCCTCCTCCTAGAGCGCGAAGAGTCCGTCGAAATTATGGCCGTGGAGGATGAATGGAAACCCGGAGATTTAATTATTTATTTGCTCCATGATCCTAAACCGGCCCTTCTCAAACGTCTGTCGGGGGCCAAACAACCGCTACGGATTGCGGAGCGGGTTGCCGCAGTGGAAGAAGTGCCCATTCCCTTACCCTTAGATCTTCCTAAGATCCCCAAGGTGGAGATGGCTAAAGGTGACTCGGCTAAAGGTGACTCAGAAAAGTCAAAGTCGGAGTCCAAAGTCCAGAAAGCTAAGGCAACGGAAGGAGCCCCCCCGGAGATCGTAGAATCCTCGGAACCCCGTTTAAGTTAGCGGAACCATTCTAGGAAAGAAAAGCCCATACCAATGCCCGCCGTAAACCGTGGGCCATCTCCAGCCTTGCCCGTAACATCATTGACAGCCAGTGAGGTGACGATCGGCCATTCCCGGAATGGACTAAAGGAAATCCCCAGATTGAGGTCTTGCCCTGTCCACTCCACAATGCCAGTCAAAGGTTCCGATAAGCGTACCGCCACGCTACCAAAGCCATTCACACTATTGTTGCCCTTATTAATATCTGCCTCTGAGCGAAATTGGCCACCTCCAAGACCGGCGGAAACGGTAACTTGGCTAAAAGGACGACGAGGATTTTGGTAAATTTGCCACCGTTTGGTTGCCACTCCGTAGAGACTGGAACCACCATCCGGGCCACCCCAGGTTTCAAAACCGTTGGCACCTACTGCAATATTCAGATCCGGGCGAATCTGCCGATGAAATTTGATGCTCACGGAACCGTCTGCCAGAATATCGCTGAGATCGACTAAACCCACGCCCAACTGAATACCTACATTGCGTTGTGGATTGCCAAAACCAATACCAATGCCCACTGAAGCATCTTCCTTATCCGTAAAACGGGCCCGTTCCTGGTAGCCGACCCCAATCCCAGCGGTGCCCCAATAGGCCCCACTCGCAGAAGGGGTTCCAATTGTGGTCCCTCCCGCCGAGACAGCCGGGGCTTCAGTGCCCAGATCTACTTCTGGGGGCGTAAGGGGAATTAAACGAGAGGTCGGCCGAGGAGGGACAGAAACGGGAGGACAGTTAGGCGATCGTTCTGGATTATTGAGGTCGCAGGGATCTAGGGGTTGAGGGTCTAAGACCGTCGGAGAATTTTGGGACAGGAAAGGATTGTCAGAGCCCTGGATGTCTTCTGGTTCTAGGGGCAACGGCGTTAGGGTTAGTTGTTCAGGGGGACGGTTAGGAGGCCGAAAATCCCCGCCCTGTAGTTCTAAAATACTATCAATAGGTTCCCCCTGGGCAGAACTGGGAGCCGGGAGGGGAGGGCTAAAGGATTGGAGTTGATTGACGGGGGGAACGGGTAAGGCTGGTGGGTTGGTTTGTTGAGCTGCAATGGGAGCTTGCGGGGCAGGGGCTAAGAAAGCCTGAGCAACCAATTCCGGATTCCATTGCACCACATCCAGGGTTGTGGCCCCTTGGGAGACGATCGAAGGGTTTCCTAGATAAGGGGGCGGTAAAGGATCTACAGGGACGGCTGGGGTGGGAATCGCTTCGGTGAGGGGGAGAGCGGTGGTTGGATTCACCCCTTGGCGTAAACTGCGGCGAATGCTGTCGGACTCTGAGAGTTGGGTCTGAGAGGGAGGCAGGACAGCGCGAGGGGAATTGCTTTGAGGCGGGGGCACTTCTACTGCGGTCAGCCGGGGCTCACTCGGGGGGAGTGATGGCTCCGCTTCCTCCGTTTCCGGGGTTTCTGCAACCTCCTCTGTTTCTGCGGTCTCTTCTTCTCCCGAATCTGGAGACAAGACATTTTGTGCAATCACCCATACGGTGGGGATAATGCCCGCCGCCATCATGCCAATTTTAATCAAGGTACCAATTTTTTTGGATGCCATAGTGGTGCCTAAAAAAACTATGTAGATCCCGCTTGAGGCGGTATTGACGAGCAGGCGTATAAAATTTGTCCGTTATGATACTCAGACTTCAATGAAGTCAATTATACTCGCATTATCATTTATATTATAAGCCTACAGCAGTCCTAGACTGCGTGTGGTGTGCGCCCGTCGGGCGAACACCACATAACCCATTTAGGATTGCTGTATCCAGGTCTATGGCAAAGTGCAGTAGGTATGGTTGAGTTTTATGCCGAAGCACACTCCCTCTGTACAGCCTTGTCTTTAGGCAAGGCGTTCTAGCTTGAAGCGGCTTTCCAGTGAAAGTGAAAAAATTTAATGTAAGAGTATGGCGCTTCGCGCCGCACTCTGCCATTAAAGGATACCCAAAATAAGTAACAGGGTTGCTCGATAATGGTGCAAATTCCATCCAATAATCGCCTGATTTCTAGCCTAAGAGTTTTAGGTTACGCTTTTTTTATGTTACTTCTTTTAGACTATGGTTTTCTACTCATATCAGCTCAGTTT
>JBEAPM010000096.1:0-6480 GCA_041164445.1 Cyanobacteriota bacterium | reverse complement strand
TGGATTACCCCTCGCCTGCGCTATAACGATCGCTTTCACCTCTTACTCCAAGCGGCGAAGGCCCGGGGGACAGTTATCGATGAAGTGGATATTCAGCGTATTCACCAAATTACCAATGGAGGCCTACACCAAGGGGTAGCGGCTCAGGTTGCTCCTTACGAATATGCTGATTTTCAAGACCTGGTGGATCGGGCAAAACAGGTGACTGCCTCCCCCCTGCTGATCGTGGCGGATAGCATCACCGATCCCCATAATTTAGGGGCCATTATTCGCTCCGCCGAAGCCCTAGGGGCAAATGGCTTAATTATTCCCCAACGTCGGGCCGCCAGCATTACCTCCAGCGTGGTCAAAGTGGCGGCAGGGGCTCTAGAGCATTTTCCCGTTAGCCGGGTGGTGAATCTGAACCGGGCCTTGGAAGATCTCAAGGAAGCTGGGTTTTGGATTTATGGCACCGCTGGTGAGGGTTCCCAAGCGATTCATCAAGTAGATCTCACAGGGGCGATCGTTTTAGTGATTGGTTCCGAAGGAGATGGGCTGAGTTTGTTGACCAAACAACATTGTGACGGCTTATTATCCATTCCCCTCAAGGGCCATACCCCCAGTCTCAACGCTTCCGTTGCGGCAGGGATTGCCCTCTATGAAGTGCAACGGCAGCGCCTCAGCCGGGTGGTGCAAATGAATGCAGGATCCTAAGGGATCAGCCAAGCATTGCGGGGATTGGCCCTAGACAGCGGCATGGGGACGATCGGAGAAAATCCAACGGCCCCATGCTCTGGGGCGATCTCCGTTCCCCCTAAGGCGCGTCATCAAATCGTTTCGATTAAACGATCCGCTGGGGAGTAAGTAAGCTAGGATAATCAGGGTTTGCTGGGTACCCATCGACCCACCCAACAGATCACCGGCACCTTCCTCTCTCTGGATCGACCATGAAAGAATTTTTGACCCGCTTTTTGAACCAAATTGGGCAAGCATTCTGGGTAGAAATTAAAACAGAAATACCGCAATGTATTTACTACTTTGGGCCATTTTTAACGGAACAAGAGGCCCACATTGAAAAAGATGGCTATTGGGAAGATCTCAAAGCCGAAGGAGCCCAGGGCATTGAAGTGGTGGTGAAGCGATGTCGGCCCACGGAACTGACGATCGCTGAAGATTTGGAGTAAATTTGAGCCCATGGCAACCATTCGATTTGATCAGGTCACAAAGCAGTACCAGGGAGGAGGAGTAGCAGTCGATCGGCTCTGCCTTGAGATTCGAGATCAAGAATTTTTGGTTTTAGTGGGGCCCTCAGGGTGTGGTAAAACCACTTCACTACGGTTGTTAGCCGGCTTAGAGCGCATTAGCGCCGGGGACTTGTACCTTGACCAGCAGCGGATCAATGACTTGCCCGCCAAGGATCGCAATATGGCGATGGTTTTTCAATCCTATGCTTTGTATCCCCACATGACGGTGTTTGAGAATATGGCCTTTGCCCTGACGTTACAGGCTCTGCCCAAGGCAAACATTCAACAGCGTATTGCTCAGGTCGCTCAACAGTTAGAAATTGGTCATTTACTCGATCGTAAACCGGGACAACTCTCCGGAGGACAGCGGCAGCGGGTTGCGGTGGGCCGGGCAATGGTGCGCAACCCCACCGCCTTTTTGATGGATGAACCGTTATCCAATTTAGATGCACAACTGCGGGTACAGGCTCGAACCGAATTAAGTAAGCTGCATCAGCAATTACACGCCACCTTTATCTACGTGACCCACGATCAGGTGGAAGCCATGACCCTGGGCACCCGCATTGCAATCTTGAATCAAGGCGTTCTGCAACAGGTCGATACGCCCCAGCAGGTCTACGACTTTCCCGCCAATCGCTTTGTGGCCAGCTTTCTCGGCAGTCCCGCCATGAATTTTTGGGAAGCTCAGGTTCATCACCCCAATGGAGAGTCCGAGCAGTGGGAGATTGTCACCCCCTCCCTGCGTTTCCCCCTCGATCGTCGTCGCTTTAATCCCGATCGCTTTCCGGCAAACTTATCTGTGCTACTGGGGGTCAGACCTGAAAGCTTTTACTTCCCCCACAGTGCCCCCCCTCATATTCAAACCTTGCCCGTGACCTTGACGGTTACCCTGGTGGAGCCCCTCGGCTACGAGTTGATTGTCTATGGCACCTTAGCAGACGGTCAAAGTGTGGTGGCCCGATTAGACCCTCGTCTACATCCCCATCCCATCAACCTTCCCCCAGGGACAACCCTACCCTTAGAATTAGATCTAAATCATTTCCATCTTTTTGATCTGAACAGCGAAGATTCCCTCGTGAGGGTGGCAACCTAAGCGGGCGGGGAAATATCCCTCCCCTCCGTATCCCCCCGATCGTCCCGATCGCCTTAAGTTGATAGCCCTAAGACCTGGCTTTCCACTGAAAGCGAAAAAATTTAATGGAAGAGTGCGGCCCGAAGTGCCGCACTCTTCCGCCTTAAGTTGGTAGCCTAAGACCTAAACTAAAATGAGTGAAAACTTGCTAACCGTATTGGCTGTTGTGATTGGATTTCCCCTCTCACTGACGATCGTTTTATTTGCGATTATAGTCTTCACCAGTCTGGGAGACTTTCTCTTTGGTTCTAGGGGAAAGCCTCAGCAATGAAGGATCGAACCAGGGCCAATCCCTGAGAATACGGAACAGAATCTTCAAGATCTTAAGGAGATGGGCTTATCCTGCTCTCCTGCCTAAAGTTTGTGGACGGTCATTCAATTCCTCATGCCTATACCCTCTCTCATGCTGCGTCGCTTTTTGTTTCGATCGCTCCTAACGGGCTTCCTCGTTATTTGCAGTGTCTTCCTGATTCATCAGCCGTCCCAGGCCAATACTCCCCTCTCCTATGAAAACTTAGAGTTTCCTCCCTTGGCGGAGGTTCAACTGCCGCCCTATCACCGCGAAGTTTTCTCCAATGGCTTAGTGGTCTATCTGATGGAAGATCATCAACTGCCCCTGGTGGATGGAACCGCCTTAATTCGGGTTGGCGATCGGTGGGAACCGGAAGAAACCGTGGGACTCGCTGCCATTACGGGAACCCTCTTACGAACCGGCGGCACCGAGGAACATTCCGTTAATGAAATTAATGATTTTCTCGAGCAACGGGCCGCCTCCATTGAAACGAGCATTGAGAATACCCAAGGAACCGCCAGTTTCAGCGCCCTCAAGGAAGACCTCGATCCCGTCTTAGATTTATTTGCAGAAATCCTCCAAAGGCCCGCCTTTGAACCCGATCGTTTAGCCTTACTCCAACAACAAACGAAAGGTAATATTGCTCGACGGAACGATGATCCCGGTGATATTGCCGGTCGAGAATTTAATAAATTGATCTATGGGGCCAAAAGTCCCTATGCCCGTACTGTAGAGTACGCCACGATCGACGCGATCGATCGGGCTGATGTTGTGGATTTTTATCAACGCTATATTCATCCCGATCGGATCATTTTAGGAATTGTTGGAGATTTTGAGACCGAGGCATTATTACCCAAACTCAAAGCTAAATTTGGGCAATGGAAGCCTGACCTTGAGGATGAACTGCCTCCCTTGCCTGCTGTGCAGCAGGCCCATCGCTCCGAAATTTTTGTGGTGAGTCAGCCCCAAATGACCCAAAGTGATGTGAGAATTGGCCATATTGGCGGCATTTTCAAGAGTCCAGATTATCCCCCCTTAAGTGTCTTAAATGAAGTTTTGAATGGCTTTGGTGGACGACTCTATAATCAAGTGCGTTCCCGTTTAGGTTTAGCCTATTCCGTCTATAGCTATTGGGCAGCCCGTTATGACTACCCAGGCGTATTTATTGCGGGTGGACAAACTCGAACAGAAGCTACAGTTCCCTTTATTAAGGCCATTTACCAAGAAATCGATCGGGTTCGGGAAGCGCCCATTGAAACCAAAGAATTGCAATATGCCAAAGATGTGGTCTTAAACTCCTTTGTCTTTAGTTTTCAGACCCCGGCCCAAGTTTTATCCCGATTGGTGCGCTATGACTTTTATGGTTATCCTAAAGACTTTCTCTTTACCTACCGTGACAATATTGATGCCGTCACGATCGCCGATGTGCAACGGGTGGCCCAAACCTATCTCAAACCGGAGGACTTTGTAACCTTAGTGGTGGGGAATTTAAGTCCCAGCACTCCGGACTTAGCCGCCCTCAGTCCAACGGGAAGTGTTGAAGCGATCGACATTACCATTCCGCCCCCGAATAGCTAAAAGCAGGCAGATCGATCGAGAGGGATCAGATATTGCTGTAAGATATTGCCATCCAATGCCCCCTACAGCAATCCTAAATGGGTTGTGTGGTGTGCGCTCAGCAGTCTAGTCCTTACAACTGATCTAGGACTGCTGTAGTGGGTCAAACCCTACTGGGTCAAACCTTACTGGGTCAAACTGACCAGATATCGTTCTGTCGTGGAGGATAAATGGGCACCGGAAAATTGAGTATCCTCAGTTTTTGCCCCCAGCAAGTTCACCTCTTCTAAATTGGCATTGCTAAAGTCGGCACCTGATAAGTTACTCCATTTCATTGAGGCATTAGAGAGCTTTGCTCCTGAAAAGTCAGCACCATGAAGATCAGCTTTTGAGAGATCTGATCCTCGTAAATAGGCCTCACGCAAACTCGACTGGGCTAAGTTAATCCCTTGCAACTGGGCACCATTAAGTTTGACTTCTCGTAAATCCGTTGTGCTCAGGTTTAAATGCTCTAGGTCAATGCCATTCATATAGGCCCCTCGTAAGCGTACCCCATGCAGGAAGGTGCCCTTTAAGGTTGCTCCACTTAAGCGGGCTCCTTCTAAGTTGGCCCAATTTAAGTTGGCTCCTGAGAGATCGGCACTGCGGAGGTTAATGCCATGTAAATTACTACTACAGAGATTGGCCCGGTGGAGGTTTGCTCCCCGGAGGTTCGCATCACAGAGCAACGCCCCCGTCAATTTCGCCCGTGAGAGATTGGCTTTGACTAAAAAGCTACCGCTTAAATCAGCTTTGGTGAGGTCAGCTTCTGCTAAGCATCCTTCCCCTAGCTTGAGGTAGCGTAAATTCGCCCAATTCAAAAAAGCTTCTGTTAAGTTAGAGCGTAACAAGAAGGCTCGACTGAGATCCGCCCCCATTAAGTTGGCACCACTCAGGTTGACTTCGATGAGAGTAATGCGGTGCAGATTGGCCCCCTGTAAATCCACGCCAGAAAAGTCCCGCTGACCATACTCATAACGATCCATCAGTTCTTGAATATCCATGCCCACCTGAATCCTCCCCTGTTGACCATAAGACTTACCTTCTACCATAAGGGGTTAGGGCAAAGGTCGAACAACTTGATACAAATATTAAATACACTGATCAGGATACGTAAGTATGGGGAACCTTGATGAATTGTGGAGGACAACTGCGCCGCCCGCCCCAATCCCTATTCTTGCGTAGGTGCTAGGGCAAAACGGCAAAAACTTTAAATTTTTCAAAGTTCTCTATAGTTAAGTTTTGTGGCGACCAACTTAAGGCGGAAGAGGGCAACACGGAGCGCCGCACCCTTCCATTCAATTTTTTGACTTTCAGTGGACAGTGGACAGCCAGTTTTGTAATTTAGCTCATGGCTAACATGCGTTCAATGGGTTGGAGTGCCGCCAGACGGGTGGCTTCAGGTAAGGTGATTTCCGGAGAGCGCGTTTTCATGGCGAGATAGAGTTTCTCCAGGGTATTTAAGCGCATGTGGGGACATTCATTGCAGGCGCAATTATTGAGGGGTGGCGCAGGGATAAAGGTTTTCTCTGGCATGGCTTTTTTCATTTGATGTAAAATGCCGGGCTCTGTTGCGACAATGAAGGCAGAACTAGGACTTTGGCGACTGTAATTGAGTAAAGCCGTTGTTGAACCAATAAACTTGGCATGGCGTAGGACAGTCTGTTCACACTCCGGATGGGCAATAATTTCTGCTGCGGGATGAGTGATTTGGAGTTCAATCATTTTGCGTTCCGAAAAGGTTTCATGGACCATGCAACTGCCTTCCCAGAGCACCAAATCCCGCCCAGTTTGCTCTATGACATATCGTCCAAGGTTGCGATCGGGGGCAAAAATAATGGGCTGGTCTGTAGAAATCTGATTAACAATTTTAACGGCGTTGGAACTGGTACAAATAATATCGCTCAGAGCTTTGATTTCAGCGGAACAGTTGATGTAAGAAATGACTAAATGATGGGGATACGATCGCTTAAAGTCGGCGAAGGCATCCGGGGGACAACTATCGGCAAGGGAACATCCTGCGTCTAGGTCGGGCAGGAGCACAAGTTTGTCTGGATTGAGAATTTTGGCGGTTTCTGCCATGAAATGGACTCCGGCAAAGACAATGACATCGGCATTGGTTTGGGCAGCCTGTTGTGAAAGTCCCAGAGAATCTCCAATGTAATCCGCAACGTCCTGAATATCGGGATCTTGATAGTAGTGCGCCAGAATAACGGCATTGAGTTCCTGTTTGAGGG
>JBEAPM010000095.1:0-11695 GCA_041164445.1 Cyanobacteriota bacterium | reverse complement strand
CTAAGTAGGCAAGGAAAAATAAAAGGATGAATACCTACTAAGCCAAGCAGAACAGTTCAGTGGTATGCCCGTTCTGTTTGGATCGTGCCTCAAGCCCCTCAGTAATAGCCTTAGATAACTCTTGCTCGTCATTAAACATCCGACCTGCCAACTCATCGCGCTTGAGATGTAACCATTCCAACTCAATGCGATTCATCTCCGAACACCGGGGAGGAAGGAAGAAAACAAACAACCCCTGTGACCTCCAGCGTTCCCAGCAGTCTCGAACCATCTTTGATGTGTGAAATGAGGCATTGTCGATGACAATAACTCGGATTTTCCACTCACGCTCTAGCACTCTTGCCGCTTGCCTAGCTTGCTCATCCATGACCTCAATAAACGTAGCGCTGTTCACTCGACCGATCACAAGAGTGTAGAAGAAGGTGACCAAAGGTTGGAAAAAACCAATGATATTCACTCGTTTTCCCTGCTTTTGAGTCTGTTCTTGACGTTTCTGCTCTCCTTGAAAGAAGTAACTATATCCAGCATCGCTCCAAGGATGACACCCAGACTCATCGCCATAATATAGATCTATTTCCCCGTTCGCATTCATCTCTTCGAGAGTATCTAACTGCTCTTGTTTTAGCTCTTTCAACTCTGGATCTTGAAGCCGCTTATGGCTTTGGCGGGTTCGCTTCCAGTGGATTCCCCGCGCCTTGAGTACTTGTCTAAGGTGATCTGCTGTTATCTCAACATTTCTCTCATCCTTGAGCCGATTGACTAACTGTTTGGCATTATAGGTACGCTCATCTTCCCGAAGCCACTGTTCGACACAAGCTAGATCTTCTTCGGTTAAAGTAGGAGGCCTGCCCGATCTGGATTGATCCCATAGCCCTCCTAGACCTCGCTGATTCCAACGTTGTATCGCTGCTCTTACCGCCTTGATGCTCCAATCAAGATATTGAGCAACTTGCTTGGCAGGCCATCCCTGGGCTACGAGCCTTACCACATCCGCTCGGTCTTTTACTCGTTGGGGAACAGTTGTGGCAGTGCGGAGTTCTCGTAAAGTACGGTCTTCTTCTTCAGTTAAAGTGACACTGACCCGTTTGCCAGCCATATCAAACTCTCCTGTACGGCATTACTCCAATACTTACAGGATAGCTCCTTTTACTTCTCCTGATCTACTTACCAAAAATGGCATTTTATCCTTGCGGGCTTGTGCCATGGGGATGTTGCTCAATGATCAAGACTATATTCAAGAGCGCGTCCAATGGATTAAGCAAACACAAAAAAATAACGCTCTCGAAGACATTGATAAGGTTTTATACGTGCTCCTAGAAGCGGAACTTCGCAAAGCCTTAGGCAGCAACAAAATGACGTTGCTTCAAGAGGCTTTTCAGCAAATTCATGCGGCTTTAACCGAGGATCAAAATGGCGCGTCGCCCGTTAGAGTAGGCGCGGCTCCTATTCCCGAGCCTGAGGATGAATTGAACTTAGAATCCTTGTTTTAGTGGCATTTCTCATTGTTGTTTTGGAGTAGGTTGAATTATGATTTCTGTTGCTGATTTATTGATAGATGGCCGGATTCCTGGTAATTATTTTGCTACGGATGCCTATGTTCACAGCGATCTAGAATTGGGGCTGTTAGAAAATCGCAGGGGCGATCGTCTTCTGGCGATTCCAGACACTCTCATTCGAGCCATTTATGCCGGTTTAGATAAGGAAACGGGACAAGCGGCACGGTTGGTGCTCTTTAACTGTGGTCAGTGGTGGGGCAAGAATTTTTACGCCCGCTTTGGGGAAGAATTAACCGACTACTACGGATCTCCCTTAGCGGACATGTCCATGTCAGATTTTCTGCAATCCTTACGACAATGCTGGCTCACCCACGGTTGGGGAACATTTGATATTGATCAAAGCTATCAGCATCGTGGTTTTTTGATTGCGATCGTCAAGAATTCTCCCTTTGCGAGTCATGCCCCCAATTTATCGCGCCCGGTTTGCTTCTTAGAGGCGGGGGTGTTTAGCTCCTTTTTCAGTCAATTAGCCGGTCGGGATGTGCTGTGCATTCAAATTAGCTGCGAGTCTCAAGGCGCGGATACTAACCGCTTTGTGATTGGGCTTCCCGATCGTCTTCAAGAGGTGTCTGCTATGGTAGATGCCAAACTGGATTGGCAGGCGATTATGTCTAAGTTGTGTGGCTAGGCTAAATTGAAAGCTTGCCGCCAGAGCAAACCGTTCACGGTAGAGTATTCTGAAGGGCATCACGGGTCTTCTACCGCTGGCCAGTCTTACAAAATCTAGACCACTTAATCTTTACCAAAGCCTAACCTTTTTCTGCTCAAATCAGGGTAGACTGCTTTTGCTGTCCAGTTCCTGCACCTTACCGCTGGATTTTGCTGTGGGTCTTCCCTCCTTTCTTTGGTTATGGCGCATTGCGGCATGGTCTATGGGGCTAACCCTGTTGGCCTACGCCATTCAGGCACTGACGGGATGGCAGATTGCCCAAACTAGACGATCGCTGTCACCCTCGGTGTCCGTTTTAGCGGGGTTGACGCTGGTTCATCGTCTGTCCGGAGTTGCAATGCTGCTTTTGGTATTGCTGTTACTGTTAATTGGCTTGGTGGGAACCTTAGGGCACTATGGCGACTTGGGGCATTCAATCCACCTCCCCCTAGGGCTACTGGTGGTGGGTCTGGTTTGTCTTTCCGCTGCGACTGCCTGGCAAATTATCAATGGCAACGACCTTGCCCGCGCAGTTCATGTTTTTGTGAATGGAGCGCTTTTTTTTGCTTTAGCGCTGGTGTCCTGGAGTGGTTGGGTAGTGGTTCAGAAATATCTCTAAGGGTACCCCGGGAAGAATAAGGATTGCGGCGGGCGGCTGCGCCGTCAAAATGAATCAAAAGGCCCTAGGAAGAGGGCTCCTCAATTCGCCTCAGTTTAGAGCCACGGAGAATCGTGTTTTGCATTTAATCACTTAGTTGCTTACAGGGTCATGCCTAAATCTAAAGCGGTATCTAATTCATCTCATTCGATTGACTTAACGGAGCCTCAGTATTACTTTAACCGGGAATTAAGCTGGCTAGAGTTTAATCGTCGGGTACTCTGGGAAGCCCAGGACGATCGCACCCCCTTGCTAGAGCGTTTAAAGTTTCTGGCCATTTTTAGCTCCAACCTAGATGAGTTTTTTATGGTGCGGGTTGCGGGGTTAAAGCAACAGGTGGAAGCAGAGGTTAAAACCCAAACCCCCGATGGGCGTACCCCCAGTGATCAGTTGCGCGATATTCACCTGATCCTAGACCCCATGGTGCAGGATCAACATCAATGTTTTGCCACAACCTTATTGCCCGAACTCAAGAAAGAAGGAATCTATTTCTTAGACTTTGAAGACTTAAATGAAAAACAGAAAAACTATTATCATAATTATTTTGAAGAACAGGTTTTTCCAGTCTTAACCCCCCTTGCCGTTGATCCAGGACATCCCTTTCCCTTCATTTCTAACCAAAGCTTAAATCTAGGTATTTTACTCAAAAACGAAGATAGAAAAAAAGAACTTTTTGCCCGCGTTAAAGTAGACTTAGAGCCTCGTTTTGTTCCCCTCCCCTTAGATCATAAAGATCATCTCAAAAACGCGGTGTGGATTGGCGTTCCCTTAGAGCAAATTATTGCTCATAATTTATCGGCCCTCTTTCCCGGCATGGTGATTTTAGAATGTCATCCATTTCGAGTGACCCGCAATGCTGATTTATCGGTGGAAGAGGATGAGGCCGAAGACCTATTGTTAGCCTTGGAACAGGAGCTTCGCAAGCAGCGGAAAGGCGGATCTGTGGTGCGCCTAGAAGTCTTAAAAAGTATGTCAGTACGGATGCGCGATCGTCTTTTGCAGGAACTTGAGGTGGAGCCCCAGGATGTCTATTCCTTAGCGGGAATTTTAAATCTCACGGACTTATTTAGCGTTACTGGATTACCCCTGGCCCACTTAAAAGCTCAACCATGGTCTTCAGTGGTTCCCCCCTCCATGAACATCTTTAAGGAACCCACCGATACCGATCCAGAGACATGGGAAAATGGCAAAGATATTTTGGCGGCTATTCGTCGGGGCGATGTTTTAGTTCACCATCCTTACCATTCCTTTTCCGCTACGGTGCAGCGCTTTGTCACCCAAGCAGCCCACGATCCCGAAGTTCAAGCCATTAAAATGACCCTGTATCGGACTTCCGGTGATTCTCCCATCATCAATGCCCTAATTGATGCCGCAGAAAATGGCAAGCAGGTGGTGGCCCTAGTGGAACTGAAAGCCCGCTTTGATGAGGCGAATAATATTACCTGGGCCCGGAAACTAGAAGAGGCTGGGGTTCATGTTGTTTACGGTCTGGTGGGGCTAAAAACCCACACTAAAACGATTTTAGTTGTGCGCAAAGAAGAGAATACCATTCGCCTCTACGTCCATATTGGCACCGGAAATTACAACCCAAAAACCGCTAAACTCTATACCGACTTAGGCTTCTTTAGTTGTGATGGTCGCCTTGGTAGAGACTTAATTAAGCTGTTTAATTATCTCACCGGCTATGCCCGCAATCAGTCCTTCGATCGTCTCTTAGTTGCACCTTTGAATCTTCGCAACCGTATGGTGGAAATGATTGAGCGAGAGCGAGATTTAGCCCTCAGCAATCAGCCCGGCCGTATTATTGCCAAAATGAATTCTCTGGTGGATCCTCAAATTATTAAAAAACTCTATGAAGCCTCTCAAGCAGGAGTCCAAATTGATTTAATTGTCCGGGGAATGTGTTGTCTGCGGCCTGGCTTGAAAGGGGTGAGCGACAACATTCGAGTAATCAGTGTGATTGGTCGATTTTTGGAGCATTCTCGTATTTTTTATTTTGGTAATAATGGTGATGATGAAATCTACATTGGCAGTGCAGATTGGATGAATCGGAATCTAAGTCGGCGGGTTGAAGCCGTGGTTCCCATCGACCCCCCTAATCTGAAACAGGAACTGAAGGAACTGCTGGATCTGTTTTTGAACGATCAGCGCCAAGCCTGGGAATTACAGAGTGATGGGCAGTATATCCAACGTCGTCCCCAACCGGATGCAGACAGTCGGGGCATTCATCAAATTTTGATGGAGCAAACCCTGGCCAGTGTGGAACCGATGGCGGGTTGATGAAGAGTTTGTTCAGTTTGGTTTGATTATGTCTCTTTTTGCCTGGAACGATCGTACCTATGTGATGGGAATCCTCAATGTGACCCCCGATAGTTTTAGTGATGGGGGACGCTTCAACACCCGAGAGGCCGCGATCGCACAAGCGCAGTATCTGATCGAAGGTGGCGTGGATATCCTCGATGTTGGGGGGCAGTCCACCCGCCCTGGCTCGGTACAAATTTCCCTGCAGGAAGAATTGGATCGGGTGATTCCCGTGATCCAGATCCTGAGGGCCGCAGGAATGCAAGTCCCCATTTCCGTGGATACCACCCGGGCTTCAGTGGCTCAGGCGGCTTTGGAGGCGGGTGCCACCTGCCTTAACGATATTTCCGGGGCAACCTATGAACCGGAGATGTTGACGATCGCGGCCCAAACTCAAGTCCCTATTGTCTTAATGCACCTACGGGGCACCCCCGCCACGATGCAGTCCCTAACGGATTACGACGATGTGGTGGCAGAAGTGAAAGCCTTTCTGCAAACGCAAGCGCAACGGGCAGAGGCTGCCGGAATTGCCAAAAATAACATTATTCTGGATCCGGGCATTGGTTTTGCCAAAACCTTTGCTCAAAACATCGAGTTACTCAACCATCTCGCGGATCTCAAAGCCTTGGGATATCCCCTCTTGGTGGGGCCGTCCCGTAAGAGTTTTATTGGGCACATTCTCAACGAACCGATCCCGGATCAACGAGTTTGGGGAACCGCAGCCGCCTGCTGCAAAGCGATCGCAGCGGGAACGGATATACTGCGGATCCACGATCGGGAGATGGTTCAAGTTTGTCGAGTGGCCGATACCCTATGGAGAACCTCAGGAGAATCTCATGAGTCAAATTGATCCCTCAAGTGATCCCTCAACCCCCTATGGCATGATTTTAACCACCGCAGGCTCCCGTGAAGAAGCGGAAGCCATTGCCAAACTGTTGCTGGAAGAGTGCTTAGCGGCCTGTGTCAACTATTTTGCCATTGAGTCCCTCTATCGCTGGCGAGGGGCCGTGCAAAAGGATATGGAATGGCAACTGATCATTAAAACCAACCTTGCCTTAAAACCCACGATCGAAGCCCTATTGCTGGCCATGCATTCCTACGAATTACCAGAATTCATTGTGATTCCCTTCCAGGGGGGCAGTGAAGCCTATTTCCATTGGCTGGGTAATCAACTGCAGGCCTAAGCAATCGGGATCCTAGATTAGGGTTGCAACCGTTGAAGATCGCCGGGCTCAGGTCACGCTAAGCACGCGGCCAGATCTGCGGCGGGGGTTGTAATGGGCTTTAATTGATAGGTTTCCGAGAGGAGTTTGAAGACATTGGGGGAAATAAAGGCCGGGAGGGTGGGGCCCAAGCGAATATTCTTAATCCCCAGGTGCAACAATGTTAGCAGGACTGCCACCGCTTTTTGCTCATACCAAGACAAAATCATGGACAGGGGTAGGGAATTCACATCCATTTCAAAGGCATTGGCTAAAGCGATCGCAATTTGGATGGCGGAGTAGGCATCATTACACTGCCCTACATCCATCAAACGGGGTAAGCCTTCGATCGTCCCTAGGTCTTGATCAAAGAAGCGGAATTTACCACAGGCTAAGGTAAGAACGATGCAATCTTGGGGAACCTGTTCAACAAACTCAGTGTAGTAACTCCGACCGGGCTTCGCCCCATCACAGCCCCCCACCAGGAAGAAGTGGCGGATTTTACCCTGCTTCACGGCGTTAATCACCGTATCCGCAACACTTAAAACGGCATTATGGGCAAAACCAACGGTAACGGACTTGGCGGGAGCTTCTATCGTAAACCCTGGCAAGGAGAGGGCTTTCTCAATCACCGGGGTATAGTCTGGAATCCCATCAATGTCCGCCGCGAGGTGGGTGAGATGGGGATAGCCCACGGGCCCGACGCTAAAGAGTTTGTCGTGGTAATTGTCGTGGGTGGGCATCAAACAATTGGTGGTGACCACGATCGCGCCGGGGAATTTGGCAAAGTCGTGGGTTTGGTTTTGCCAAGCGGTGCCGTAGTGACCATAGAAATGAGGATAGGCTTTCTTCAGTTTGGGATAGCCATGGGCCGGCAACAGTTCGCCGTGGGTATACACCGTAATGCCCCGATTCGCCGTTTGTGCCAAAAGGGCATTGAGTTGGCGAATATCATGACCCGAGACTAAAATAGCTTTGCCCGGTTTGGGATTGAGGGGAACCGTCGTGGGGACGGGATGGCCAAAAGTACCCGTATGCCCCGCATCCAGCAGTTCCATCGCCCGTAGATTTTGGGCTCCAACCTCTAGGGCCAGTTTCACCCAATCCCCTAAGGTCAAGGTGGAATCATCTAAAGCCACCAAGGTTTGATGAATAAAGCGATAAAGTCCTTCATCCTCCTGCGCAACTTCGTAAGCATGAAAG
This sequence comes from Cyanobacteriota bacterium, assembly GCA_041164445.1. Classification (GTDB taxonomy): domain Bacteria; phylum Cyanobacteriota; class Cyanobacteriia; order Prochlorotrichales; family Prochlorotrichaceae; genus JBEAPM01. The sequence continues at coordinate 4,126 of JBEAPM010000095.1, read as the reverse complement.
GCATAGGAGGCAGTCCCTTTCAGACCATAAAGCACCGTCAACTTTAAGGAAAAAATATCTACCGCATCTACGCCCACTTGACTGATGAATTTTAGGGCAATGTCCTGGCCCTGCTCCACCAAACTCTCCTCAAAATTTGGTTGGAAGTTAGCAATGTCTGGCCAAGTGACCTGTTCCCCTGAGGCGGTAATCTGAGTTTTGAGCGTTTCCCGCAGGGCGATCGCTTCCTGGAGGTAGGTTGTAAACCGTTGAGAGTTAAAATTCACATTGGTCATCGTGGCAAACAGCGCCTCACAGGTGAAGACATCCACATCATGGGTGTCAAGTCCCTGGGCTTTTCCCTGCAGGGCAACGGGGGCCAGACCCCGCAAACAGTGAATCAGCAAATCCTGAACGGCATTCACCTGGGGACTTTTGCCACAGGCACCAAATTGGTGGCATCCATCACCGCTGGCGGTTTGTTCACATTGTTCGCAAAACATAGCTGATCTCTCCTGAAACTAACGGCCATTCTAGGCAACCCTGCCGGGCTTTGACCTTGACTTAAGTCAAAAAACGGGTTTCCCCTGAAAGTGAAAAAATGTAATGGAAAAGTGCGGCGCATTCCCGCCTTAAGTCCGCCTTAAGTTGGTCGCCCCAAAAAGACCCTTACCTCAACCGAGGAGGACATTACTCCGCTTTACCCACTCCATTCTGGGAGTCAATCCTATGCCCCAACCCCAGCCTCTCTCTCCCCTAGACTTAATCCCCTTTCTGGGGGAAACCCTTTTGTTTGCGGGGTTACCGGAGTTTCAACTCCTGAAACTTGCCACCCTGGCGATCGTCCAAACCTATGACAAGGGGGAAAGTCTCTTTCAACAAGGCGATGCCGCAACGGGATTTTTCATTGTCCAGGCCGGTCGCATTAAGGTCTTTAAAGTGGCACAGGATGGACGGGAGCAGATTTTACATATTTTTGGGGAGGGCAATCACTTTGCGGAAGTTCCGGCCTGGGACGGTCACCCTTATCCAGCCGCGGCAGCGGCCATTGAACCCGCCACTGTGGTATTCTTCCCCCGCCAACCCTTTCTACAACTACTGGAACAACAACCCGACCTGGCAATTAATTTGCTAAAAAGCTTTGCCCGACATCTCCGACATTTTTCCAATTTAGTGGATACCTTAACCCTCCATGAAGTGCCTACCCGCTTGGCCAATTATTTACTGCATCTCCGTGAACAACAGGGCTCGGCGGAACAGATTACCCTCGATCTGTCCAAGGGACAATTGGCCGCCAGACTCGGCACCATTCCCGAAACTTTATCGCGGGTTTTTGCCAAGCTTAAGCGTCAACAATTATTAGCTGTAAACGGCAACCAAATTCACCTCCTGAATGTAGAGGGGTTAAAGCAATTAGCCGATGTAGATATCCCATGAAGCCAAGATTGACTAAGATCTTCGATCGTTTACAACACCTCGTTAGCTTCCTGGCAAAGGAGACGATCGCTTATGCCCTCTTGTTTTGCGGTTCAATTCTCCTTCATTTTTGGGGAATTGGTCGGTTTAATACCTTAGTATTTGATGAGGTTTATTTTGCCAATAATGCCTATAACTATTTACATAACTTACCCTTTTTTGATATTCATCCCCCCCTCGGTAAATTACTCATCGCTTTAGGGATCAAGCTGTCGGAAATTTTACCCTTTGATCAAACGATCGTCACCACAACAGATCAATGGGTCATGCCTTCTTGGTCTTATCGCTGGTTGAATGCAGCGATCGGCTCTATGATTCCTCTGTTGGGGGCTGCCTTAATCCAAACCCTAACCCGCCGTAAATCCTATGCCTTTATTGTGGGGATTCTCCTCACCTTAGATGGTCTATTGTTGGTGGAATCTCGATATGCCTTAATTAATATTTATCTCATTTTCTTTGGTTTATTAGGACACTGGCTCTTTTTTCAAGCCCTGCTCCGTTCCCCACAAAACCGATCGCCCTGGCCCCGTTCCCTAGGGTTTACCTTAGCGGGTTTATCTCTTGGGGCTTGTGTCTCAATTAAGTGGAATGGCTTAGGCTTTTTACTCGCCCTCTTTCTGCTCTGGGGGCTGGGAACACTTTACTCCCTGGGGCGATCGTTCCGCCAGCCCAGAAAGACCCTCTTTCCCCACTTTTTACGTCGTCTTCAGCAGAGCACACCTCCCCCCCCCTCATCTTCTGCCGGAGATTCCTGGACGATAGATCTACTCCGAAAAATGACGATCCTCCGGCCCTACCCTCTTTTTCTGTATTTGATCCTCTTACCCGCGATCGTCTATCGCCTGCAATGGATTCCCCATTTACGCATTAATTCAGACTTTAATTTTTGGCAAGTTCATCAGCAAATTTGGACTTATAACACCAATTTAGGTACCGGTGAAACCGTTCATCCCTATTGCTCTACTTGGAAAACTTGGCCCTGGCTTATTCGCCCCGTTGCTTATTTTTTTCAAGAGATTAAAGTGCCAGAAGACGCAAAATTGTTTGGTTTATCCCCTCACTCCCTGCCCCGAATTTATGATGTCCATGCCCTAGGCAATCCGTTTCTGTGGTGGTGTGCAAGTCTAGCCATTATCGGCTTCCTAATTCTAATTTTTGCTAGCTTTATCTCTCGACAAATCCCACGATTACTGAGGCTAGAGCAGGGAGTTTTTATCTATCTCCTCATCAGTTATGTTGCTAATTGGTTACCCTGGTCTTTGGTGGGTCGCTGTCTATATTTATACCATTATATGCCCGCTTCTCTGTTTAGTTTCTTTGCCCTGGGTTGGTACATCGATCGCAGTATTCATAGTCACGATCGTCTCTGGCAATTACTGGGCTGGGGAACCCTCGCCCTTGTCTTTTTTAGCTTTCTCTATTGGCTCCCGATCTTTTTAGGCTTGCCCCTCTCCCCGGAGGGCTTTCATCAACGGATGTGGTTGCGATCGTGGTACTAGAATTAATTGATGACGCACCCTAAGTTAAGGGTTTAGGAACTCAACCCTTTTCAAGACATCATCTGAATGTTACGGTTTTAGGTTCAGTCAATACACGAATAACGATCGTCCTCTAGAAAAATGCGCTTTAGAAAATATTTTAAGGTTTTAGCGATCGCGGCCATTGTTTTGAGCATTACTCTGCTCCGGCTCTGGAGCTTTTCAGGAGAGACCTGCCGCTATGATGCCGAGGCTTATCGGGGCTTGCAGCTATCTAAACTAGAACAACTCCTGGAAAGCACCGGCTTAATTGGCCGTATTCATGGCATTGGGGATGACAATCTTTTTGTACTCTCTGTCCGCGATCCCGATAGTTTCTTTCGCCATCAGGAATTGGCATTGCTTCCCGAACAGGAACAAACGAGTCGGGACTTAAATCAATTGCATCGCCATGATCAAGTTTGTATTCAGGGCAAAATTCTTAAGAATCCTAGTGCGCAAATTCATGTCAAGACCCATTCTGTAACCTTACTCGAAACCTGGGATGGACTCAGGGAATTTTCCCAGGAAAGCCTAGACAATCCTCCAGAAACATCAGCATCTTCCGCATTGTTAGACCTGTCAGAACAAGGTGTCTTAATCGGTAAAATCCATGCGATCGCGGATGAAGGACGAATTTTAGTTCTCGATTCAGGAGACAAGGTTTTTCCGGTTTTCCTCAGGGGAAATGCTCAAACCCAAGATCTATACCGTGGCGATATTGTGCGTTTAGCGTATCAGGTACAATCCCGTCCAGCACAACCGCCCCATTTGAATTTTGACTCCTCTGATCCTGTCCCCTTACAAGTTCTGGATCAGATTAAAGACTTGCACCAAACCGTTCAAACCTTAACGGGCAAACTGGTGAAATTTCCCCAGAGTCCTCAGCTTAAGTTTGATGTGTACGCCCTGTCTGTAGAAACTCCAGTCAATTATCAGAATAAAACTGAGAAAATCGATCGTATTTTTACCTTAGTGAATTTTGAAAATATGGATAGTTTTATTGCAATTCAAGACCAGCTTAGCCAGATCTGGGAACAGTCCATTGATACCGCCCAAAAAGCACGGAACTGGTTGGTTAACCCTGAAGTGACCCTACAAGTCACGGGGCAAGTTAACGTCACCTCTCCGGAGCAAGCCAATCCTCAACTGGT
>JBEAPM010000094.1:0-9133 GCA_041164445.1 Cyanobacteriota bacterium | reverse complement strand
CACCACGGTGATAAAGTGAAAGGCGATCGTTTGTTGGTGAAAAGGTTTCAGCGTCTCTATGCATATTTCTCTTCAATGGCTCCAGGAACTCGTCGGCTTTACGCAAGAACCAGAAGAACTCGCTGAACTGCTGACCATGGCAGGGTTTGAGGTAGAAGATATTGACGATCGTCGCACTTGGGCTGATGGGGTAGTGGTGGGACGAGTGCTGACCCGCGAACAACATCCCAATGCCGATCGCTTAAGTGTTTGTCAAGTGGATGTGGGGGAAGAGCAACCTTTAACGATCGTCTGTGGTGCCAAAAATGTGCGGGCTGATATTTTTGTTGCCGTGGCCACCCTCGGGACCTATTTACCCAAAATTGATCTGAAGCTGAAACCGACGAAACTGCGGGGAGTCAAGTCTCAGGGCATGATTTGTTCCTTGTCGGAATTGGGACTAGAAAAGGATTCTGAGGGGATTCATATTTTTGCCGAGGAGGGGTTAACCCCCGGTCAGGATGTGCGCCCTTTGCTGGGGTTAGAAGATGTCATTTTTGACCTGACCTCGACGGCGAACCGTGCCGATGCCCTGAGTATGGTGGGTATTGCCCGGGAAGTCAAAGCTTTGACTCAGGCTCCCCTCACGCTGCCTCAAGTGGAGATTCACCCCTTGCCGAGCCGCGAGGCCCTAGCCATTGACCTGGAAGCCCCCAGCGCCTGTCCCCTCTACATTGGCACCTGGATCGAAGGGATTACCATTGCCCCCTCTCCCCTGTGGCTGCAACGCCGCCTCCAATCGGCTGGAGTACGCCCCATTAACAATGTGGTGGATGTAACCAACTACGTCCTGCTGGAATGGGGTCAACCCCTCCATGCTTTTGATAGCGATCGGCTGCAAACCTTAAGTACCGATCAGTCTCTGCAGATTGGGGTACGGTTTGCCCGCAATGGCGAGATCTTAAAAACCTTAGATGGCCAAGAGCGTTCCCTCAGTCCGACTAATCTGCTCATTACCGCTGCGGATCAGCCGGTGGCCCTGGCGGGGGTGATGGGAGGGGAAAGCACCGAAGTCTATGACGGTACTACGAACCTGCTGCTGGAAGCCGCCTGGTTTGATCCCGTGGTGACTCGCCGCTCTGCCCGCGCCCAAAGTCTGCGTACCGAAGCCTCATCCCGCTATGAACGGGGGGTCAATATGGCGGAATTACCTACTGCCTGTCAACGGGCCTTAGATTTAATTCTGGAACTGGCGGGGGGAACGATCGGAGGGCAAGCGATCGCCGATGAACGGCCAGAGCAAAATCCCAGCCGCACGATTTCGCTGCGCATGAGCCGGATCCATCAGGTGTTGGGCTTTGTGGAAAAAGAGGATGAATTAGCAACCCTAGCCCCGGAAGCGATCGAAGAGATTCTTACGGCTCTTGGCTGTCACCTCAGCGACCGCTCGGAAGATCAAACCTGGGAGGTCACCATTCCCCCCTATCGCTATCGAGATTTAGAACGGGAGATTGATCTCATTGAAGAGGTCGCTCGCCTCTACGGCTACGATAATTTTTGCGATACCTTACCCAGCAAAACCGAACTGGGCTATCTCCCCACCTACCAAATGATTCTGCGGCAATTACGGGAACAGTTTCGGGGGGTCGGGCTTACGGAAGTGATGCACTATTCCCTAGTGAAGCCGGAAACGGGCCGCAGTCAGCAACCGGTTCGCCTGTCCAATCCCCTTTTGGCGGAATATTCTGTCCTGCGCACGGACTTAGTGGATGGTCTCATTGATGCCTTTCAGTACAACTGGGAACAGGGGAACGGGCCCCTGAATGCTTTTGAACTGGGGCATTTCTTCTGGTCAGAAGAAGACGGTTTAATGGAAAGTGAAGCTCTGGCGGGAATTTTAGGCGGCGATGCCTGGCAGGGACGGTGGCTCCGCAGTGGTCAAGAGCAACCCCTAAGCTGGTATGAAGCCAAGGGCATTTTACAAAGTGTGCTAGAGCAAGCAGGATTGAGTGTGGAATATCAACCCGATCGCCAAGACGATCGCTTTCATCCTGGCCGCACCGCCTCTCTCTGGATTCAAGGCACCCGCCTGGGTCGCTTTGGGCAACTCCATCCCAAATTAGTGCAAGAACGGGGCTTACCGGCGGAAGTCTATGTGTTCCATCTCAACTTAGAGACCCTGCTGGGGGCACTCCTTGGTGAAGAAGACACCGTTCCCCTCTTTCAAGCCTTTTCCACCTATCCCGCCTCCGATCGCGATCTGGCCTTCTTTGTCAACAGGAAGATCACCGTAGCCGAACTGGAGCGATCGATGTATAAGGCGGCGGGGAGCTTATTGAATCGGGTGGAATTGTTTGATCAATACAGTGGCGAATCGGTGCCTGAAGGCCAGCGCAGTTTAGCCTTCCGCCTTGTCTATCGGGCTAGCGATCGAACCTTAACAGAGGAAGATGTCGAACCCTGTCACCAAAAGGTACGGGAAACCTTAGTGGAGAAGTTTCAGGTTACCCTGCGTTCCTGAACTCGGGGTTGGGGCTAGCTACTCATGGTGACGCAGTTCCGGCCCTGTTGTTTAGAGCAATATAAGGCTTGATCTGCCAGCAGAATCAAGTCTTCTTCTGACATTGATCGATCCATTAAGCGGGTACTGACTCCACAACTGAGGGTAACGTGGGGAGCCACCTGAGATTTAGCGTGAGGGATGTCTAGGGATCGTACCCGTTCACAAATCCGCTCGGCCACTTCTTGGGCCCGGTTCCCATCGGAGTCTTTTAAGATCACGGCAAATTCTTCCCCACCATAGCGGGCCACAAGATCTTGCCCCCGCACGATGCTTTTCATGGCTTGGGCCACCTGTCGCAAACAGACATCTCCCTGTTGGTGTCCGTAGGTGTCGTTATATTGCTTAAAGAAATCAATGTCACAGAGCACCAAAGACACTTTGGTATCTCGGTTCTCAAACAGTTCGGTGAGATAGTTATCCAGCGATCGTCGATTGGCTACTTGAGTGAGTTCATCGAGGGTGGCTAAATCATGGAGGTAGCGATTGGCTAACAACACCGTCAGTAGGGTGGAGATGCCTAACCCTAGACCTGCAGGTACTACCGGAAGCCACCAACTCGCCGCAACGGCGAGGCTAAACCCCACAAATAACACCCCTTCTAAAACCACAATGCCGACAAAAAACAAGGAAATGCCCCCTGATTTTCCCTGGGCGGCCCCTCCTCGACTCAAAATCCATTGGGCTAAGTGGGCTCCCAGGTAGCCCCACAGGGCAGTCCATAACCACTCAGCGGGTTCGGACAGGGTTCTAATTAAGGGACGAGCGTTGATGGCTGCGTTAATTAATTCACTGGCAATATTGGCATGAATAACCACTCCAGGCACGGAGGGCACGGGCTGAGGGGCAAAGACGCTGTTGTAGGGGGTTTGGAAGTAGTCATTCAAGCTTTTAGCGGTGGCACCAATTAAGACGACACGCTTGCGTAGCAGATCTTCTGGAATTTTATTGTCGAGAATATCCGTGATGGAAATGGTATGAAAGTTTTCTGCGGTACCCCGATAGTTAATGAAAATTTGGTAACCGCCCCGATCGCTCCGGACGTAGGGGCCATCATTCCCCTTGAGAGGAACAATATGAGCTTTTCCCAGTTGAATTTCGCTATTCTCTAGGGCTACGGGTTCAATATCTTGTCCCTTGAGATAATCTAGGGCAAGCTGCGTGCCTAGGGATAATTTCACATTGCCGCTGTCGTCACGGGTGGAGAGCAGGGCTCGTCGAACTTTGCTATCTAAATCAACAATAATATCCGCCAAAGTGATCCGATTCACCCGTTCTAGAACGGGGGATGCACCAATGGATTGATTCCCCACTTGTTGGCTCACCCCGTAGAGATTGGGGGTACTTTCAAAGGTTTCGACGAGGGCCTCATAGCCTCCATCCCCTACGGGTAAGTTGCGATATAAATCGAGGCCAATGACTTCTGGCTGGTAGGACTTAATCCGATTCAGAATATCTGCTAAGACATCATCGGGAATGGGCCAGGTTCCCACTTTATTTAAGTCAAATTCATCAAAGGTGACAATAACAATATGGGGATCTGGGGGTTCCTCGGGGCGCAGGCGTAGGGCTTGATCAAAGAGGGCCCATTCCAGTAACTGAAAAACACCGGTAAAGCTAAGACCGACAACGATCGCTGTTGAAATGCTGGCACTTAAAAGGGTCTGGAACCACACTGCCGTTTCCAGATTATTCTTCCAGAGTTGCTGAGGTGACTGCAGAATTCGAGCAAACCAAGGTGTAGAAGACGGAAAATGTTTCACAGTGCCAGTTTCAGGTGCCAATTAGAGCAATAAAGGAAAGCAGTATCTCTAATATGCTAACTTACCACGTCCCTTTATATACCGGACTGTCGGGTCTTAAAGTGGTGGAGCCGCAGAGGATAGCCATCGACCATTGATATTGCTCATCGGAACTCAGGGGTGCCAGGGTGGTGAGGGGAATACGAACCGCATGGCTAACATCATCTACAGCCCAGAGTCCTTGGTAGAGGGTTTGCCCCTGGGGGTTACGTAAATTAAAAAACACTGCCTTGGCTAGGTGAGGTGGCAGTACCGCTTTGAGGAGGGGAGGGTTTCCGGGATCGGTGACCTTGAAAAATTGAACATTGGCGACAGGCTGATCGGAACAGGAACCTCGGGTTGCACCGCCCAGGGTTAATACGGGTTCACCTTCATTGGGGGGGTCAAAAGCGTGGGACACCAAGGTAATAGACTCTGGCAAGAGAGGCTCAGCCTGCACGATCTGAACTACACCGGCAAAGATGACGATGCTCAAGACAATACTGTTTAGTTCCGACCGATGATTTCTCATAACGTGGTTTTAGCCCCTCAATAGTCAACCTCAATTCTTTTTCTCAGCCAATGCGTTACCCTGGGGCGACCAGTGCTGCTTTGCCCTTCGATCAGACCTATAGATCTGAATCTATAGAGTTGAGGGACAAAGCCTCGGTGAGGAGGCTGGCATAACTTTTTTAAGCGCCTAGGGCGCGTCATCAATTAGGTCTAGAAGCCTTGCGACATCAAGGTTACTGCGCCCGCTCCAGCAAACATAACTAGGGGTTGAAACGACTGCCGTATAAACACTTCAGCGCTAAATGATGACAGCCCCTAGTAATAAAAACTGTGACATAGGATTTTGGAATGTAAATCCGCAATATTGCTGAAGTTTCTCTATCGTTTTGTTGCTCTCAAGAGCGCTCTACGGAGAGCGCATCATCAATTCAGCCTAGAATCCTTACGGTATCGACATTTGCCGTGTCCGTACCCGTTTTGCAGATCGGGGCTGAAACCAGCACAGCATAGAGATTTAATGGCTAACAGATGCCAGACTCTCAAGAGGCTGAGCTGGGGACTCTCCCTGAGAGGCTGGCTGTTCAGGTCAAAACCTTCTTCAGATGTTCAATGAGGCGATCGATTTCGTCCTGGGTATTGTAGTGTACCAGACTAATGCGAATCACGCCCCCCTGATCATTTAAACCTAGGGATTCGATCAGGCGAGGCGCATAAAAGTTGCCATGGCGAATGCCAAGATGGGCTTTGGCGAGTTCTTCGGCAATCTGGGCGGGCGAGTGATCCTTGACGGTAAAGGCGATCGTAGATACTCGGGTCTCTGGGTCAGCATGGGGTAGCCCCACCAGGTTAACTTGAGGGGTATCCTGCAGGAAGTCGAGGCAGCGTTGACTGAGGTCTTGTTCATGGTCTGAAATGACCTGAAAACAGTCCTCTAGCAATTCAGGAAAGGGTTTGCCAAAACTCCCGAGTTGTTCCCCTAGTTCTTCTAAGTAATCACAGACTCCCAGGTTGCCATAGATGAGATCGTAGCTAAGTCCACCGGGTTGAAGCTTATCGGGAATAGTGTTAATAAACGAGTGGTTAAAGCGAGGCAGATCCTCTAGGTGTTCTGTTCTGGCAAAGAGAATGGCTTGACGAGTGCCAAAGACTTTATAAAAACTAAAGACATAAAAATCCACATCCCAATCCTGTAACTTCAGGTTGTGGTGGGGAGCATAGGCAACGCCATCAACACAAACTTTAATGTTGCGATCGTGGGCAAACTGGACAATTTCCGGGAGTGGATTGATGGATCCTAAGATGTTAGAGGCATGACAACAGGCCACTAAGCGAGTCCGATCGCTCACCAATGGTTCTAAATCCTCTACCCTTAAGCGCCAGGTTTCTGGGTTGAGGGGCCAGGTTTTCACAACAATGCCCTGCTGCTGCAAATCTAGCCAAGGACTAATATTAGCTTCATGATCGCAGTTTGTGATAATAACTTCATCCCCAGGCTGCCAGATCTGTCCGAGACTATGGGCTAAAATTCGCAGTAGTAAAGAAGCGGTGTTGCCAAAAACTAAGGAGCGGGAATCCGGTGCCTGAATGAGTTCTGCTAAATCTTCTATCGCAGCATAAAAACGATCGCTTGCCTTGAGGGATGTGGCGTAGGCTCCCCCTAGCTGTACGTTGCTACTGATCCAGTAATCTACGACCCGATTAATGACAGATTGTAGAATTTGGGAGCCCCCGGCATTGTCCAAAAAAGTTCCATAGCTATCTAAAGCAGGAAATTGGCTCCGGACAAAATCGATCGGTAAACTTGGCGAAGCGGCAAGGATCATAGTTCACTCATTGATCTTAACCAAAGTAACCAGCATACTCTAACATTCCTATGACCGGCTACCAATGGGACTCCTTCATTAATTATGGCTACCATCTTAAGGCATCAGAGTGTGGCGCTCCGCACCGCATTCTGCCATTAAATTTTTCGCTTTCAGTGGAAAGCCGAATTTAGGAGACGGAAGATAAAGCTTGACAATATTGGTTCAGCCCCTTCCCTTTTTGCCAAATTAGTATAGATTAGGGCTACCCACGTTGGGGTTGGTCAATCTTCATCCTGTGGATTGGGGGAATATCGACAATGCACTGTACTTTTAACGGCAAGCCCGGAAAAACTTTATCGCTGTTAGCGCTCTCCACCGTCCTCTTGGGACAGGTTCCGGGTAATTTTATCATGGCTATGGCGCAAGAAGCGGAGGAAACGCTTGCTCAGTCTAGCTTTTGGGACTTTAATCCCCAGAGTAATCAGTTGCGCCTCACCCTGTCCCCCGGTGTGGCCCCCCGTTATTTTCTCTTAGCACGGCCCATGCGGATCGCCATTGAATTCCCCAGTTCCATTGGAGTTTCCCCCCAAACCTTGCAATATAATGATGGATCTGTTGAACAATTAACACTATCCCCTCAATCGAATGGTAATCTTCGCATCACTCTGCAACTGCGATCGGGGGTGGAGCTTCAGCCTAAGCAGGTGGCATTGCAACAAATTGATGCTCAGCGTTGGTTGATCACGCCTCTCATTGCGTCTTCAGTGGATTCTGGTTTTTCCGACATTCCTAGCCGTAGTGCGCCGTCTAGTCTGCCGTCAGGTGCAAGGGTTTTGCAGGAACCTTCTAGTGTTCAAGATGTATCCCCTGCGGCTGCTTTAGCTCCTGTTCCCTTGAGTCCTGACCCAAACCTGGCCCCCGTCAGTCCAGAAGCTGGAGCCTTAAATCAGTGGCCCACGCAAATTGTTGAACTGTCTCCCCAACCTCCCGAGGCAGAGGTTGCTTCTGCGCCAGTGGATCTCCCCTCAACGGCGGTTTCTCCTCTGGAACGAGCGATCGTGGAACAATCGCCCTTGGTTCCTGCCTCAGACGATCCTCTGCTCAATCCATCGAATCTGCCTGCTCAACCCCTGCAAACTCAGTCTTTCTCAAGTCAAGCCGCTGCGCTGGCGGATCCCCCGCAAGCTGCACCTGCGCCTCTACCCCAGAATCTAGCTCCTCAGAATCTAGCTCCCCAAGCCGCTAGTGAATCTCCCCAACCGCTGGCAACTGAGACGATCGCGCCAGAGGCTGCAGAAAATTCCTCAGACTTAGAGATTCGTCCCCTTGCGGTTTCGGGGATCACGACGGATCCCCCGCAATCTACTGGGTTACAGACTACTGGGTTACAAACCACTGCCCTCGTTTCCTCTGCAGAGCAAACACCACCTCCGACAGCGGCTGAGTTTCCCATCGCCGCAACGCCGGTTGTTGCCCCTCCCGTGGTGCAAACTCCCGTTAGAGCCGTTGAAGCCGATCGTAAACCGGTTGTCTTACCGGCGGTTCCTCTCAATCCGGTACCCGTGGCAACTCTGCCGTCTAGGAGTACCCCTCAAGGGAACAGCACCCCGAACACCGCGATCGTTACTGCCCCGGCCGAGTTTGATCCGGAGGTTCCTGGCCCCGTTGCCCTGCTGGAGTTTGGACAAGTGTTGCCTATTCAGGGGTCTGCCCCTGCACTGCCCCCTGAGCCGGTACGGCAAAGTCGTCCCCCTGAGGCTGCGGCGGTTTCGGAAACTCCGACCGTCACGCGACCCTTAAAAGCCGTCACCGTTCCGGGGACTACCCGTCGTTCTACGCTAGAACCAGCTTCCCTAGCGGCAACTCCGCCCCAGCCTGAATCGCAACGCTCCACCTCCAATATCCTTTTAGCCAAGGGGAGTCCGATTCCCCTGCGCTACACTGGCACGATTCCGTTGCAAGTTTCCGCTGGAGATGAGCGTCAGGAGGTATTACTGGTGGATGAGGATATTAAGTCGGCCCAGGGACAGGTGCTCATTCCTGGGGGCAGTGAAGTGCTGGGGCGGTTTGAAACGAGTTGGCGAGGTAGTCGGTTTATTGCTCAAGCCATTAGTTTTGGCGGTAACAATCAAACCTTTGGGGCCCGGTCTGAGCGTTTGGGTAGCGATCGTTCCCCGAATCCCGTGGGAATTGGCGCAGGGTCAGGATCGGGAGCTATTGCCGGAACCCTTTTAGCGGGTGGCTTTGGAGCCTTAGGAGGAGCGGCGATCGGAGCGGTTTCTGGTTACTTTATGTCTCCGCAACCCATCACTCTGGAACCCCATCAAATCTTGATGGTGTATTTGGCGGAAGATTGGCTAGCCTACTAGAGGCTGTCATCAGAAAAATGGGTAGAAACCCCGTCCTTTAGCGAAGCGGAGGACGGCTTTACATTGAACTAGGCAACAATCAAGCCGTTTGAACGGCGGATCAATTGCACCTTACTAGCGGCGATC
>JBEAPM010000093.1:0-4845 GCA_041164445.1 Cyanobacteriota bacterium | reverse complement strand
GACTTTTCAGTAGTAACTGCTGGAGGTTAAAAGCCTTGCGAGGGTTGATTTTCTGCACGATCGTCATCCCCTCCGCTGGCTCGGGGGGAAAGTCCTCTAGGGCTTGGTACAAATGTTCAATAACCGTTACCGGCACTTGACGATCGCGTTTGCGATTCCAAGTGAGACAACCAGAGAGGGGAGTCTTGAGGTGCCAGCCCATCCAGGTCTGCTGGGGATACGTCGTCAGGAAAGTCCGCAGAACACTAAAACGCCAGGGTCGTTTCGCATTAGTTGCATCGTAAACGATCGTTTTACCCGCCGCGATCGCTCGGTGGCAGCGGTGCTCGACCTGGGCAAAAATATCTGGCCAGTGCCCCTGAATCGTGGGGTTACCGTAGAGTTGAGTCCGAATGTCATCGGTACTGACAATTTCACAGTTCTCTAAGTGCTGCGCCAAGGTAAGGGCAAAGGTGCTTTTGCCACTAGCGGGGGGGCCAATCAAAATATGATGTTGAATCATAGCGAAAATCGCGGCTATCGGGCTAGGAGCTATCCTAGAGGATCAACGGCAATTCTGGGGTCTTTGTAATGCGAACGGCTATTGGTACACGGTCTCCATCTTGATCGAGGGCTCCAGTGCTGATGATGTCAAGAAATGCTCTGGGTCTCCAGCAAGTTGATGCGGCGGGGCTAGGTTGAGCTGGCGGTGAAGTAGGAAATCCCAAGAGCGACTCCATTAGGGTTGCGGGGTTGCGGGGAGAGGATGTCAACAATACGCCCAGGGGCAGGGTATGATAGTCCATTGAACTCTTGTTTTGTACCATTCATCCATGACTGCTTCCCCTTCCCCTGAATCTTCCGTTCCTGAAACGTCGGTCGATCCGGTTGTAACAGAGACCGCTGTGCCTGAATACGGGACAGAGCTAACGGAAAGCGATCGTGAAGCCGATCGTCCTGTTGGGGAAAATCCGCCTCCCCCGTCCCCCCTCCCTGAGCTTGCCGCCCCGATCGCGCTGACGGAGGTTTTACCGGAGAGTGAACCGGAGGCAGAACCCGTGGAGATCAACACGGAAATTACAAGCGAATTAACCCTTCTCACCCAGCAAAAAGAAACCCTCGCAGCAGAAATTACAGCCCTGCAAAGCCAACGGGATAGCCTGGCACAAGAGATTCAAGACCTGCAATCTCAACTGGGGCGCATGGTGCGGATTGCCCTAGAGGAATTACAGGATCGCAAACGGGACTTAAGACAAGCGATCGAGCAACTGGAACAACGTCAGGAGCGCGTCCAGACGGAGATGCGCCAAAATTTTGCCGGTGTGTCCCAGGACTTAGCCATTCGCGTCAAAAGCTTCAAAGATTACTTGGTGGGCAGCCTACAGGAACTGGTGGTAGCCGCAGAAGATTTGAACTTAGTGCCCCCAGCCCCTGTGATTGAACCGGTAGAAGCGGCAGAACCCCCGAAAAAAGTGGCCAAACCTGCCGCAGTCGGCAGCGACGAAGGCTTTAAGGCACAGGCACGGGACATTCGTCGTTTGTTAGATCAATATCGCACCAGCCCCGACTATTACGGCCCCGCCTGGCAACTGCGCCGCACCTTTGAACCCATTCATGCCGAACGGGTGAACAATTGGTTTTTTGAACAGGGGGGACGGGGAGCCATTCGGGGTCTGGGTACCCGATCGCAAAATATCCTCGTGGCCTCTGCCATTATTTCCGTCTTAACGGAATTTTACGGCGAACAACTGGTGACCCTCGTACTCGCCAATACTCCAGAATCCCTCGGGGAATGGCGGCGAGGTTTGCAGGACTGCTTAGGCATTTCCCGGGCAGACTTTGGCCCTAACCAGGGTGTTGCCCTCTACGAAGATCCTGATCCCTTAGTGCAAAAAGCCGATCAGTTAATGCAGGCCAGAGACTTTCCCCTCGTCATTATTGACGAAGCGGAAGCCCTCATTGATCTCTCCCTGCTCCAATTTCCCCTCTGGTTAGCCTTTGTTTCGGATCCCCGCCGCCAAAGCCAGTGGGTTTAGCCCCTTCAGCATTGCCCTGATACTCTCCTGGATGCCATGGCTTTTTCTCCCCTTTCCCGATCGCTTCCGCCCCTGTTTCTAATCCTGCCCTTCTTTTTCTGGGGAACGGCGATGGTGGCCATGAAAGGAACCTTAGCCCACACCACCCCCTTTTTTCTGGCCACAACCCGCCTCCTACCCGCAGGCATTTTAGTCTTGCTGGCCGCCCTTGTGATGAAACGATCGCAGCCCACAACCTGGCAAGGCTGGCTCTGGATTCTCGGGTTTGCGGGGGTCGATGGCACCTTATTTCAAGGGTTTTTAGCCCAGGGGCTAACCCAAACCAGCGCAGGCTTAGGCTCCGTAATGATTGATTCCCAGCCCTTAGCGGTAGCCATTCTCGCCGCTTGGTTTTTTGGCGAATCCTTGGGACTGTGGGGGTGGCTTGGTCTTGCGGGCGGACTGGTGGGCATTAGTTTTTTAGGAGTACCCCCACACTGGTTTTCCGAGGGGATTTCCCTGTCTACCGTTTTGGAAGGACAAACCCTTGGGCAACTGTGGATGTTAGCGGCAGCCCTCGCCATGGCCATCGGCACTGTGATGAGTCGTTGGGTCAGTGAATGGGTAGATCCGATCGTCGCCACCGGATGGCACATGATTTTCGGAGCGGTTCCCCTAGCGATCGGTGCCCTCTGGGAAGGACGCAACGCCTGGGAATTTTTAACCTGGGGGGATTATGCTGCCCTCGGGTATAGTACTGTCCTGGGCAGTGCGGTTGCCTATGCCCTCTTCTTTTACTTTGCAGCCCAGGGAAATCTCACCAGTCTCAGTTCTTTAACCTTTCTCACGCCGGTTTTTGCCCTCACTTTTGGGGTGACTTTTTTAGGAGAAACCCTAAGTCCCTGGCAATTCTTGGGTGTTTTTTTAACTCTAATTAGCGTTTATATCGTGAACCAGCGGGAGCAACTGAGTCGGATCTGGCGCAGTGAAGCAGAATCCCTCTCTTCCCCAGATCGGACAGAAACATAATTAGACTTAGACAAGAGCGATCGTCTTTGGGAAAAATAGGGCGATCTTTATGCTTATTCTCAAGCAGCAGTGTCACATCACATCACATCACATTGTTTGTCTTTAGGTTTTGAGTTTACTGAAAGTCCTCGTCGTTCACGTAAAACTGCAACATCATACTATCCTAACCAGGTTAGTACGATCGTCTCGCCGTAGGTTGGGTTGATGTATTAGGTCGATTGTGATTATTATTAGTGATACATCTAGCATCACAAATTTAGCGGACACCATAGCCAAATAACGCATTCACTGCTAATTCAAACCCTGGAATCACCTCAGATACCAACACCTCACCCCGACGCAACGATCGCCGCTCATAACTATCTCCCCGCAAACAACATTGGGTTACGGTGGGTTGCTTGGGTAAACCGATATAGTACTTCCCTCCCAAGCCGCGATAATCCACAATCCAGTGTTCTGGGACTCCCAATGCCTCATATTCCTCAAACTTGCGGGCATAGTCATTTTGCCAGTTGGTACTGACCACTTCCGCCACAAGCTTTACCGTGTCTCCCAGCGTAATGACGGGTTCCTGTCGCCATAGGGGTTCCCGCTCCAACTGCGACTCATCAAGTATCACCACATCGGGGCGTAGGGCAGTACCAATGCCAAAGGTCTGAATTAAACAACGGTGGGGAATAAAATAGGGCAAATCTAGGCGATCGATCGCTACATTTAACTTTCGACTCAGCAGCGCCGCCACCTGATCATGGGAGCCCGTGGGTTCCAAATCAACCACCTCTCCGTCAATCAGTTCTAAACGATCGTTATCTCCATGTAAGGATACAAACTGCTCCAGGGTCAGACCTTGGGTTAAAACTGGTGTTGTGATAGCCATGGGACTCTAGATGCTGCTGTACAAAATTGAAGTAACGTTAGAGTAACGTTGCTCAGGGGTAGCCTAGCACAACCTTCTTGCTGTCTGCGGACAAGAGATCTAATGATGTGATTATGGGAATCGAGCAATCTATAATTGGGTTCAACGGAGGATAAGCGCATTATTGTATGGATTCATCCCAGGATAAGCCTCTCAAGCGTCTTCAGGAGCAGAAAGCTGGTCTGGAAAATGCCCTAGTGCTGGCTCCAGCAGAGGATAAAGTGCGGCTTCGTCAGCAAATTGAAGATCTTGATCAGCAGATTTTAGACCGCATCGCCACCATTCAAAACGATCGATCGCTACAGATTGGCATTGCTGAACGACAGGAACAAGCCAACGATCGGGTGCGGGTCTTGGTGGTTACGGCTAATCCCTTGGGATCCACGCCATTGCAACTCGATCGGGAGGTCAAAACGATCGACGAAGCGCTGCGACGTTCCCGCAAACGGAACAACTTTGAGGTGGAATACCGCCTAGCCGCAACCCCTTCCGAACTGCGCCGAGCCTTGCTGGATGTGGAGCCTCATATTTTGCACTTTAGCGGACATGGGGCCGGAGAACAGGGCTTACTCTTTGTCAGTGATGAATCAGCGGGAGCCCTCTATCGATCGGAAGGGGGAGAAGTACGCGCCACCCCTAGCCAGACCAACGAAATTCGCTTTGTGCCCGCTGAACCTTTAGCGAAGTTATTAGGACTATGTGAAGAGCATTTAGAATGCGTCGTCTTAAACGCTTGTTATTCCGATGTGCAAGGAAACGCCATTGCTGCCTATATTCCCATCACCATTGGCACACGGGATCAAATTAACGACAAAGTAGCCATCAAATTTGCCCAAGGATTTTATGATGCCATTGGAGCAGGCAAAGGATATGAAAAAGCCTTTGAATGGGGAAAAGTAGCGATCG
>JBEAPM010000092.1:0-6466 GCA_041164445.1 Cyanobacteriota bacterium | reverse complement strand
GCGGAGACGCTGCGGATTCTGATGCTGGGGGATTCCCTGGTCAATGGGATGGTTTGGACGGATCAAACCCAGACCTTAACGGCCTTAGTTCAGTCCAATCTAGAACAAAAAGTTGCGGCAGATCCAGAGGCGATCGTTCCCCATGAGATCGAGGTTTTAAATGTGGCCGCGGGTTCCTGGGGGCCTCGCAATGAGTTAGCCTATCTGCAACAATTTGGCACTTTTCAATCCCAAATTTTAATCCTCGTGCTCAATACCGATGATTTCTTTGGTGCCCCCCCCCGTCCTGAAGTGGTGGGGCACAATCCCAACTATCCCGATCGGAATCCCCCAGGGGCGTGGGCAGAGGTGTTGCAACAACTCTGGCGGCGCTTGCCGCTGCCTGCCGCCTGGAGATCTTCATGGGGATTGCAACCGGCCCCCCTGCCTCCACTCCCCGAGGAAAAAGATGTGATTGGCATTAACCTTAAGGCGATCGATGCCATTTACACCCTGACCCAAGCGGAAGGGATGCAGTTTTTCGTGGTGCTCAGCCCGTTGCGGCGGGAATTGGAGCAGGAAGGGGGTTCACGGGACTATGAAAAAACTTTACGACAACGCTTTCAGGACTGGGCTGATCAGCATCAAGTGGCCGTTCTGGATCTGTTGCCGCTGTTTAATGCCCATCCCCGCCCCCTGACGTTATTTAGCGATCACATTCACCTCAGTTCCGTTGGCAATCAAGAGGTCGCCGCAGCGATCGTCCAGCGCCTTCAGACCCAGGGATTCCTTGAATTTTAAGCCTCTGCAGCCTTTCCTCACCCTTTATGCCCCAATCCTCCAATCCCTATTCCGGCCTCTTGCCCTTCATTCGCCCCCACAGTTTTCTCTTTCTGCGTGGGTTTATCTGTTTACTGGGGTACATTGGCATGACCTTGGTGCTGCCCCCCTTAGCAGGACGATTGGCCGCCAGCATTGGGGCAGGGGAAATTCCCCAAGTAGTCACGGCACTGGGCAGCGCAGCGATCGTCTTTCTCTTACGCAGTGTTTTTCAGTACTGGGAAAATATCTGGATGGTGGAAGCTTCCCTAGCGGTGGTGTATAGCCTGCGTACCCAAACCTATCAACATCTACAACATCTGGGCTTGCGCTACTTTGAAACCGCCCAAACCGGAGATCTGGCCTATCGCCTCACAGAGGAAATCGATCGGATTGGCGAGGTGGTGCATAAAATGGCCCAGCAGTTTACCTCCTCCGCCCTGCAACTGCTGCTGATTCCGGTATACATGCTCTCCCTGAACTGGCCCCTCACCCTCTCCAGCTTAGTCCTCGCCCCCTTGATGGCCTGGCTGATTGGTCAATTTGGACAACGGATTCTGACCCTTTCTCGCCGCAGTCAAGCCCAAATTTCTAACCTTTCCGCCCGCATTACCGAGGTATTAGGCAATATTCGCATTGTGCAAGCCTTTGCCGCCCAAGACTACGAAGTGCAGCGCTTTAACCAGGAAGCCGAGCAAAATCGCCGCATTCGTTACCGAGCGGAGCGCATTAAAGCCCTGCA
Organism: Cyanobacteriota bacterium; assembly: GCA_041164445.1. Classification (GTDB taxonomy): domain Bacteria; phylum Cyanobacteriota; class Cyanobacteriia; order Prochlorotrichales; family Prochlorotrichaceae; genus JBEAPM01. The sequence continues at coordinate 4,926 of JBEAPM010000092.1, read as the reverse complement.
GTACCCGGTGGTGGGGTTTTTGGAAGCCCTCAGCATTCTCTCCCTCTTTTTAGTGGGGGGGTGGCAGATTGCCACGGGAAACCTAGAGCCCCAGGGTTTTGTCAGCTTTTTAGCCGCCGTTGCTCTCTTGCTCCATCCCATTGATTTAGTGACCCAGCACTACAATGAGTTTAAGCAGGCGGAAGCCTCAGTGGAGCGGGTTTTGGAGGTGTTAGCCCTAGAGCCGGATTTAGAGGATGGGCCGGAGGCGATTGCTTTACCCCCCCTGCAAGGCAAGGTCAGTTTCGATCGGGTTTCTTTCGCCTATACCCCTGCCCAGCCGGTCTTGCAGAATTTTTCTTTGACGGTTGAACCCGGCAGTTTAACTGCGTTTGTGGGAGCCTCGGGAGCCGGAAAAACCACCTTGATTAACCTGCTCCTGCGCTTTTACGATCCCAATCAGGGGCAAATTACCATCGATGGTTACGATCTGCGCCAGGTGACCCTCAAGAGTCTCCGCCATCAAATGGGGGTCGTGCCCCAGGAAACCACGCTCTTTTCGGGAACGATCGCGGAGAATATTGCCTACGGCCAACCCGATCTGGATCCAGCGCAAATTCAAGCCGCCGCCACGATCGCCAATGCCCACGAGTTTATTCAACGGTTTTCCCAGGGCTATCACACCTGGGTCGGGGAGCGGGGAGTGACCCTATCCGGGGGACAACGCCAGCGCATTGCCATTGCCAGAGCGATCGTGGCCAATCCCCGCATTCTCATTTTGGATGAAGCCACCTCCGCCCTGGATTCGGAGTCAGAAGCCCTCGTTCAGGAAGCCCTCGATCGAGCCATGCAGGATCGCACCGTCTTTGTCATTGCCCATCGCCTCAGCACCGTGCGTAAAGCCGATCGGATTCTTTTTTTAGAAGCAGGCAAAATTTTGGAAGCCGGAACCCACGCAGAATTGCTGGAAAACGGATCCCGGTATGCCCAGTTTTATACGCAACAGTTTCAGGGGAGTTAGGAACTTTCAGTGGAAAGCCGCAGCTTGGCAGCTTGAGAAACTAGGGGAATGGGCAAATTATTGTGCCTGGGGACTTCAGCCCCTCAGCTAGGCAAAACCCCAGGGAGAGGCTACTATAACCCAACAAAGCATCGCTGTGGGGATGGGGATTATGTGTGGAATTGTTGGCTATATTGGCACCCAGGCCGCGTCTGAAATTTTGTTGGATGGATTGCGGAAGTTAGAGTATCGCGGTTACGACTCTGCGGGGATTGCCACGATCGCTCCGGAGCAACTCCACTGTGTTCGTGCTAAGGGTAAACTGTTTAACCTACAAAATAGATTGCAAGAGACCCCCTGTCCCGGTCAAATAGGTATTGGCCATACCCGTTGGGCCACCCACGGCAAGCCGGAAGAACATAACGCCCACCCCCATCGGGATATGTCGCAGCGCCTAGCGGTGGTGCAAAATGGCATTGTTGAAAATCATCGGGAATTACGGGAAAAATTAGAAGGGAAGGGCTATAAGTTCCTCAGTGAAACGGATACAGAGGTCATTCCTCACCTCTTAGCAGATCTCCTCAAAACGGTTGAACAGGAAACCCCTCGCCCCTTTTCTCCCCTCTTGGAAACGGTGCGTCGTGCGGTGGGCATCTTGGAAGGGGCTTTTGCCCTGGGGGTCATTAGCCTGGATTATCCAGATGAATTGATTTTAGTGCGACAACAGGCTCCCTTAGTGATTGGCTTTGGTCAAGGTGAGTTATTCTGTGCCTCTGATACCACGGCGATCGCGAACCATACCCAAACAGTACTGTCCCTGGAAAATGGCGAAATTGCCAAATTGACCCCCCTGGGCGTAGAAATTTATAACCTCAAGGGCGATCGTCTCCGCAAACAACCCCGTACCCTGGAATGGAATCCCAGTTCGGTGGAAAAACAAGGGTTTCGTCACTTTATGCTCAAGGAAATTCACGAGCAACCCAGTGTGGTGCGGGCCTGTTTGAGTGCCTACTTCAATCTAGAAACGGCTTCCCCCTCCCAAAAGCTGGTCAGTCTGCCCCTCAATCCCGACCTCTACAAGGATTTGCAGCACATTGATATTTTGGCCTGTGGCACCAGTTGGCACGCCAGTTTAGTGGGACGCTATTTACTTGAGCAACTCGCGGGAGTGCCCACCAGTGTTCACTATGCGTCGGAATTTCGCTATGCCCCGACCCCCCTCATGCCCAATACCCTCACTATTGGCGTAACCCAATCCGGCGAAACGGCGGATACCTTAGCAGCCCTAGAGCGGGAGCGGGAACGGCGATCGCACCATGCTAACCAGGTGGGAGACGATCGCTATAGCCCTCGGTTATTGGGCATTAGTAATCGCGCCGAAAGTACGCTGGGGCACACCGTTCAGGACTTAATTATTACTCCGGCCGGGATCGAAGTGGGGGTGGCGGCCACCAAAACCTTTACCGCTCAATTGTTAGCCTTCTATGCCCTCGCAATGGATCTGGCCTTAGAGCGTCAATCTTTACCTCAGGAACAAATTTTCCAACTCTTGACGGCCCTGCAACAGATTCCCTTGCACATGGAGCAAATGCTCAGCACCCAAGAGAAAGCGATCGAAACCCTAGCCCACCAGTTTAGTGAAACCCAGGATTTCATTTTCCTGGGACGAGGCATTAACTTCCCCATTGCCTTGGAAGGTGCCCTGAAGCTCAAAGAAATTAGCTACATTCACGCAGAGGGCTATCCTGCCGGGGAAATGAAACACGGCCCTATTGCCCTCTTGGATTCTAAAGTTCCCGTCGTTACGATCGCCGTTCCGGGGGTGGTTTACGATAAAGTGCTCTCCAACGCCCAGGAAGCCAAAGCCCGCGATGCCCGTTTAATCGGGGTCTCGCCGACGGGAGGAGAATCGGACTTTTTTGATTACCTGTTGCCCTTGCCGGTAGTGGATGAATGGGTATCCCCCTTACTGACGGTTTTACCCCTTCAGTTGTTGGCCTACCATATCGCTGCCCTGCGGGGCTTAGACGTGGATCAACCTCGCAACCTCGCGAAAAGTGTCACGGTCGAGTAAGGTTTTTCTAAAGCGTATTGGGATCAATCCCCAACTCCCGTAGTTTGGCGAAAGCTTTTTCCTTCTCTGCTTGCGCCCGATCCCGTTCCTGCTGGGCCAAATCTCGTTCCTCGAAGACTGCGCTTGGGTCTTGAAAAGGTTTGCCGTCAGGATAAAAAATGGCTAACCCATCCTCGAATAACTCGAAGCGGATGTTGAGCAGGGGGGAAGTCCAGGGTAAATAAAGGGGAGTAATGAGGGAGCAAGCTTTGTCAGGACTGCTGCGGGCAAAGCCCCAAAAGTTAAAGGACTCGGGATCATAAAAATACATCTCCAAAACCCCGTGTTTTTCATAAAAAATTTGCTTAGCCAGCATTTCCTTTGCGGTATTGCTGGGGGAGAGAATCTCAAAGATGACCTGAGGCGCAATGTTGTCCTCTTCCCACTGCTTATAACTGCCCCGATCGCCAGCCGGTCGTCCTAATGCCACCAAGACATCTGGAGCTTGGCAAGGCACAGGGGGGTTGTTCACCTTGACCGGGTACCAAAGTAAATCCCCCGCCACAAAAGCGACTTCATCTTTGAGTAGCTGTTTGAGGTTAGTGACTAAGCGGACAATCCAATCATATTGAACGGTATTGTCGGCCATAGGCTTGCCATCAGAATCAGGATAAAGAATTTCAGAGGTAAAGGGAATTTGAAGCATCGGCTCACAGGGATGATGAGGTTGCTTTATTATAGTTCTCCAAACTGATTGACTTCGGTGTTTCTTCAGCTTAATCTGCTGTCAGTCACGTCCCAATTGTGGTGAAACCAAATCGCTGCCGCATTTACCATGATCCTCTCCACGGGGCCATTACCCTGTTTAATGGTGATGCCACGGAAGCCTTACTGATCCGCCTCATTGATACCCCAGAATTTCAACGGCTGCGCCGCATTCGTCAATTGGGCCCCGCTAGTTTAACGTTTCACGGTGCGGAGTCTTCCCGGTTTACGCACTCCCTAGGGGTAATGGCTTTGGCCCGCCGAGCGATGGATGCCCTTGAGCAACTCTATCCCGAACTACAGGCTTATCGAAGCTTGGTCTTGGTGGCTACTCTACTCCACGATCTGGGGCACGGCCCCCTCAGCCATACCAGTGAGGACATTTTTGGTTCCCAGCATGAAGCCTGGACTGCTCGAATTTTGCAGGAATCCCCAACGATTCGCTCCCTGTTGCAGGCATTTTCAGCACAGCTTCCGGAGCAATTACTAGCCATCTATCAGAAGCGCTATCCCGTTCCTCTAGTCTGGCAATTGGTGTCTAGTCAACTGGATTGCGATCGTTTAGATTACTTGCTCAGAGACAGTTATTACACGGGGGCTTCCTATGGTCATCTCGATCTCGATCGCATTTTAAGTGCCTTACGCTACGATTCCCCCAGCCAACAACTGGTGGTCTGCCCCAAAGGGCAGGCGGCGATCGAGCATTATCTGGTCGTCCGCTCTCTGATGTATAGCCAGGTCTATAACCATCGCAAAAGTTTTGCCGCCACCTGGATTTTGAAGCAAATTATGGAACGAGCGCGGCTGCTCCACCAACAACAACGCTTAGGGGTGGATGAGACGTTAGGAGCATGGCTCCAGGCAAAAGACTGTAATCACCTGCCCTTAGAGACCTATTTGCGCACGGATGATGTGCTTTTGCTGTATCACCTGCAGCGCTGGCAGTTTGACGACGATCAACTCTTAGGGGATCTCTGTCGGCGCTATAACGATCGGGATTTACTGAAAGCCGCCAACGTATCCCAGTGGTCTCCAGCGGAACAGCAATCGAAATTAGCTCAGGTGAAAAAGGCGATCGCTGCTTTGGGCTGGGATCCAGAGGTCTATGGAGGACTTTGTTATTCACAAA
>JBEAPM010000091.1:0-3963 GCA_041164445.1 Cyanobacteriota bacterium | reverse complement strand
AAGGTTCCTTCTCCGACGGAATGCCCCTGGGTATCTCTGGTACCTTCAACTTCATGTTAGTGTTCCAAGCTGAGCACAACATCCTGATGCACCCCTTCCACATGCTCGGTGTGGCTGGTGTCTTCGGTGGTAGCTTGTTCTCCGCGATGCACGGTTCCTTGGTTACTTCTTCTCTGGTTCGTGAAACCACCGAGAACGAGTCTCAGAACTATGGTTACAAGTTTGGTCAAGAGGAAGAAACCTACAACATCGTTGCAGCTCACGGCTACTTCGGTCGCTTAATCTTCCAATACGCTTCCTTCAACAACAGCCGTTCCTTGCACTTCTTCCTGGCACTGTGGCCCGTCGTAGGCATCTGGTTCACCTCTCTCGGTATCAGTACCATGGCCTTCAACCTGAACGGTTTCAACTTCAACCAGTCTGTTCTCGATAGCCAAGGTCGTGTTGTAAACACCTGGGCTGATATCCTGAACCGCGCAAACCTCGGTTTTGAAGTCATGCACGAGCGTAACGCTCACAACTTCCCCTTAGACTTGGCTGCTGTGGAAGCTCCTTCCATCAATGGTTAATCTCTAACTTGAGTTAGTGAAAAAGCGCCCCCTTCGGGGGCGCTTTTTTGTTGGTTAATAGAGCAGTGAATCTCTGAGACCACAACATAAAACTTAATTTCAAGCGGGCAGGGCAAGTTCTACACTAAGCGTGAGTCTAAACCTGAATTTGGATGGGTTTATTATGACTGCTGATGTAACCTATCTCGAGTTTTCCGATCCTGATGTTAATAGCCACAAATTCTATGAGGTGGCGCTGGAACAAGAGACTGTAACAATCCGCTATGGACGCATCAACACCGCCGGACGCAGCCAAGTCACCCAGTACGATACGCCAGATCAAGCTCGATCCGTCGCCGATCGCAAAATCCACGAACAACAACGCAAAGGCTATCAGGTTGTTTCTTCCCCCTCGCCTCAAGCTGCGCCCGTAACCTCGACGGCTAAATCAAAAACAGCATCGAAAACAGGCTCGAAGGCAAAGCGATCGTCTGCCACTGCTAGTGCCTCCTTCCCTAGTCCAACTCCAGTCAAAACTTCACCCCAGGCTAAATCTAGTCCAACCGTACCGACGGTGAAACCCGTAGCCGCTCCGACCAATCTTTCCCCAGCCAATCCTGAACAGCCCTGTCCTGCTCCTATTCTCTGGCGCTTTAATTCCGGTGCCACTAACTTTGGTATTGCGGTGGATGCGGCCCATTCTTGGTTGGGCAATGAACAGGGGCAAGTGATCAAGCTGGATCATCAGGGTAATGTGTTGCAACAGGTGAAGCTGCCCAATGCGGTTAAGTGTATTGTTACGGATGATATTTGGGTGTATGGGGGGTGTGACAATGGCAACGTCTATGATCTCACTGGAAAAATCCCCTATCTAGCCTATGAAATTGAACGGGGCTTAGATATTTTTTGGTTGGCCATTCACGATGGACTATTGGGAATTTCCGATGGGAATGGAGGGCTGACGAAAACTGATCCAGAGGGGGAAATTCTCTGGACACGGCTCAGTAAGGGAAATCTGGGTTGGATGTTGTGTTGTGATGGAGAAGGGTTTTATCACGGTCATAGTAAGGGAGTGACGGCCTATGATTTTGCCGATGGTCGTCAGTTGTGGCATCAACCGACGGTGGGTAAGGTGTTGTTTGGGTGTCAAAGAAGCGATCGGCTCTATGTGGCTACGAGTGGTAAACAGGTGCAGTGTTTTAGTACAACAGGTGATCGAGTAAGCCAGTATTCTTGTGTTGCTTCCGTCTATTCCTGTACTACTGATGTAGACGATCGCTATGTATTTGCTGCAGACAGTTCCGCCCTCATTTATGGGTTTGATCAGCAAAGTGGTCAACTGATCTGGCAGGTACGCACGGGCTGTGGTTCTGCCCTTTCGATGCACCACTGGCAAGATTGCCTATACATTGCCACGAATCAGGGGGTCTTAGCCTGTATTGATGTTAGTCCTGCGGCGTTGCAAGCGGCTCAGGGAGGAGAACTGCCCCAAACCGCCACCATTGCGGTGAGTCCATCCTCACTCATGCCCACAACTCCGGGTTTAGAGTCTGTAACGCCTCCCGACCAGGGGGTCATTTTAGAGTGTTTTCGCCAGGGGCAACACCTGCGGGTGCGGGTGGTTTCGGCGGGCTATCAGCCGGATTGGATGGTGCAGTTTCCCCGCAATTTGCGTCAAGAGGGCGATCGCTATTGGGTGACAGGGATCAAGGCTGCTAAGCAGGGGGGCTTCTATCGTCCCTACGGAGAAATTCAGCGGTTAGGGGTGGAGGACTAAGATCCTCAATACGTGCTTTTACGACGAGCCTTTATGACGGGGGAAGGGAAATGAGCCAACATCAAAACCAATTTATTGCCCATCGGGATGGTCGGGGACGTTTTCTGCTGCAAAGTATACAAACGGGTATTGTTCAGGGGCTGGCTTTTCCGGGGATGCCGGGGGAAAGTGCCTATGCTTTTTCACGAGATTATGGTTCTGTTTCCTATCCTGACGAAATTCAGAATTTACGGGACTTTCCGGAACTGGTGGACATGCCCTTTTTTACGATGGAGGGAATGGGAGATTTGTCTCCCTACTTTAACGATCGTCACTGTGAAGCGTTGTGGCCCATGTTAGGCACCCTCGCCCGGCAAAATGGCTTTTTTTACTGCCCCGCTTCTCCCCCAGTTCCTCAGGATCATTCCGGCGCTCAATCCCTGTCTGAAACTCCATTGTGGCGTTATCAGATTGTGAACCCCAAGGGCAGTTGGAATTTGCCAATTGTGGGCAGTGCGGTGAATGATCAAGGCATTTGGCTAGGGGTCTGGGATGGTCAACTGTTTGTGGTGGATCACCAGGGGGATGAAATTCAGCGCTATGACTTATCCAAGCCTACCCACTCCCTCACGATCGTTGGGGAGGAACCGTGGGTGAGTTGTGATGATGGCAATCTCTACGACCTGACCGCTAAGCTCCCCCAACCGCTCTATGGGGTTCGCCCTGAGGGGGATGAGCATTACTACTACATCATTTGGGCTATACAATCCTGTGCTGATGGGCTGTTGATTGCGGATGCCTATGGTCATCTCTGGCGGTTGTTGCCGGATTTGAGCGTGGGGTGGCACTATCATGATCCTCAGTGTTGGCAGGGCTGTTGGTTAGGGGTAGATGCAACTCAAGGATATTGGGGCTATTACCGGGGGGTGATTGCCTTTGATCTGCAAACGGGGAAAGAAGTTTGGCGGGTGTCCCTGGATGCGCCAGTCTTGTGTGGGGAAGTGCTAGACAATGAAATTATTGTGGGCTGTAGCGATCGTTCTTTCTACAGTTTAGGTAAGACGGCGGATCTCAAAACCCAGGAACCCCCTGTGCGCAAGGTGTATACCAGTGCCGGTCTGCCCTATACGATAGCGGTTATGCCGGATCAGTCGTCGTTGTTTGTGGGAGATTTTACGGGGCACATCGAGCAGTTAGCGATTAGTGCTGACCGGGATTATCACTGCATCGGTCGTCTGCAGTTGAATGGGGGGGCGGTGACCCGTTTAGAACTGTGGAACGATCGCTTGTATGCCGGAACGAATCGGGGTACCTTGTTTGCGCTGTCGTGTCAGTTCGGCTGAGCGGTTTGCTGAGTGAGTCTGGGAATGCAAGTTTTACCCGAGGTCTTATCACCGTTTATTGGTGAAGTGGCGGCGTTAACAGCGGCGGGGCTTTGGGCGTTAGCCTCTGTGATTTATGGCTGGTTGGGTCAGCAAATTTCTGCTCTGGCCTTGAATGTTCTCAAAGGATGCGCAGCGATCGCTATGTTACTGCTAACGATCGCTGGGGTGGCTTGGGTCTTAAGTGAACGAACGGCTTCTCTGTCCTATGCCTTTAACCCGGATCTGCTGAAACAGGGGTTAGCCTGGGCTTTCGTGGCGGAGATCTGTCAGGCAA
>JBEAPM010000090.1:0-11224 GCA_041164445.1 Cyanobacteriota bacterium | reverse complement strand
TGTCTACGGCGATAAGCGCTACACCTCCTTCTCAATGCACTGTTGTTGGCTTCATTATGATTGGCATGAACATCACTCTTGTCACTCATAGCAGTACAGGGATGCTCTGGTTTTACCCATTTCAGAGCATTCCACAGGGTTCCATTCCCCTGATAGTCCCCCCCACGCGAATACTGCCACCACCACTGAGTCCTGATGCATTAAGATCCGCATCCACCAGATTTACGACACTACCCGTAATCGTAATACTGCCGCCAAGTCCACTAGGATTTTCCGCATTAATAAACCCCGAAATCAGATTTGTGCCAGAGTCAACACCCTGTACCGTCTCTCCCAACCAGACCCGACCATCGGGTTCCACCACTAACGCAGAAGCATGGTGACGATCGCCCCCTGTTAGCTGAGCCGGCAGATCCAGCATCGTCAACGGTTCAAAATCGATAACCTCTGAAGCAGTAGAAGCCGAGCCTAAGGTCAAACCCAGCACCATGCCATCCTGATTGATTTGCACTTCACCGGTTTCGGGAACGCTGATAATGGAAATATTGCCGCCCTGCGCTTCCAGAGTTCCGGTCTGAACAATACGATCGCCCACCAGCAGTAAGCTTTCTCCCGGATCAACCGCTAAAGACCCCTCATTGAGGAGCAAACCAGGCAAACCAGTGGATGTCTCGAACAGAAAACTAGTGGGCAGGCTAGTCAGACCCGCATAATTATTCGTGCCAAACGCATTAAATACAGCATTCTCAAAGCCGATCCCCGTGGCAGTAGTGGCTGTAAAAGATCCCCCCAAGTCCAGCCGTGCATTTTGCCCAAATACCATTCCAGCCGGATTCATTAAAAAGAGATTGGCACTGCTATTGCTGACCCGCAGTAAGCCATCAATCAGCGACGGACTGCCCCCCGTCACCCGTCCCAAAATATTTGCCAGATCTGGAGAACCAATAAAGTTCGCCGTCTGTCCAGTCTCCAAACCAAACTGATGGGGCTTCCGATCCCGCTGCCACTGCCTATAGTGTTTTGGTGAATGGGGTTCAACGCACGGTGAACAGTGTCGATGCCAATGATACTACGGTCACTTTAACCCTCGCCAGTGCGGTAGCAGCGGGTCAAACCGTCATCCTTAACTACACGGTTCCTGGCACAAACCCTGTTCAAGACCTCGCGGGCAATGATTCCGCAAACTTGGCGAATCAAGCCATTACGAATACCACGATCGGTGGATCGGATACCACTGCTCCCGTTCTGGTCAATGCGGTGGTAACCGGTCATCTCCTGACCAGTGGAGTGAAATTAATTTACAACGAGCGTCTAGATGGAGCCGCCGATCCCAACCCCAATAATTACACCGTTCTAGTCAATGGAGTTGCCCGTGGAGTGACCGCTGTCAATGTTCAACCTGGTCTTGGAGCGGAAGGGACAACAGTTCTGCTAAGCCTAGCTAGTCAAGTTCTCCAGGGAGATGTAGTTACGGTCAGTTATACGCCTGGCACCATTGCTGTACAAGACATCGCCGGCAATGATGCCCCGAGCTTCACCAATTTGAATGTCGCTAACCTGCGTAACTTTGTCCTCGACTACTCCTTTATGCGAGTGCGGGATGTTTTTGACTTTACCCAGTTTGGCTATACTTACGACAGTGGCTATGTAACCGGATTTAATACGCTGCCTACCAGCGCCACCCAGAGCACAGGGTTGGGGGTTCGTAAAAATGCAGCGGATATGACTCCAGAGGAAATTGATGCCTATATCAATGCAATTTTAACCCTGAAACAAACCACTGTTTTGAGCAATAACGGTATTGAAATTAGCATCTATGACCAGATGGTTGCGGCTCATGTTGCCACCAATGATGCCACCGGCCGTCAAGCTCCCGATGGTTCCATCATGGTCAACCCTGCCCATGGTGGCCCAGGCTTTATGCCGTGGCACCGTTTATTCTTGGCGGAATATGAAGATGCCTTGCAAGCGGTTAACCCGAATGTCACCTTACCTTATTGGGATTGGACTAACGTAGATAGCACTGTGAATGTTGTTTTGCAAGATAATTTTATGGGACTAGCCAACGGAACCATCACCAGTGGATATTTCTCCCTGGATAATGGTTGGGCTGTTCGCAATGACCTCAGTGGTAGTCGCTGGGTAGGCGTTGATCCAACCCCCGAATCCTTTGACCGTGTATCGCGGGTTCAAAATCCAGGCACTTGGGCAGAGAACCTGATATCAATTTTGGGAATAGCAGTCTATGCGAACTTTACCAGCGGAACAGGGGCTCACAATAACGCTCACGGCTCTATTGGCGGGATCATGTCTAATGTAGCGGCCTCTCCCAACGATCCGATTTTCTGGATGTTGCACTCCAATGTCGACCGCCTCTGGGCAGAGTGGCAGGTGAATAATCATTGGGGCACGGATTTCTATACTCCCGAAGGGCAGAATTATGGGCACAACTTAGGCGATCCCCTCTTCCTGTGGGATAACGGAGCCATTCCCATCGCAGCGGATCTACGGGATCTTTTACCTAAGGGGGGTAACGATAGTTCTGGCAATATTCTGAACGGTACCACTACGGTTAGTGGCAGTGTGACCAACACAGGGGTTGTCACACCAGGGAACTCCCCCGGAACGATCGTCATTAAGGGTGACTATACTCAAGACGCGATCGGTAAGCTCACGATCGAAATTGCCGGTTCGGAGCAGGGCAAGCAGTACGACTTTTTGCAGGTCGAAGGAACCGCTTCCTTAAATGGAACCCTGAACCTGTATTTCCCTGGCACCTTTGACCCCAGCCATCAAACCTTTGTATTCCTCTCAGCTCAGGACATTCAAGGAGACTTTAGTGAGATCAATATCTTTGGGTTAGAAAATCCCCTAGAGTACAGACTGTATAAGTCCGCAGACCATACCACTTATACCATTGAATTCTTCGGACTTGCGGACACGGCTACCACAAACTATGGGATTGCCCAAACCCGTGCGGATCTATTTGAGGATACTGACTTAAGTCTTTACAATCCCTTCTTTGGCCAGGGACTTGATATGTACATCTACGGGCTTGGCCATCACCACGGTTGGGGCTTTGACGGGGAGGACGCGATCGTAGACCACGCCCCCAGTACAACGGATTGGTACCTGCCCTATGATGTAGATGTTAATGCTTGGATTGCGTCTCTCGAGCAAGGGAGTAGCGTTCCCCAAGAATATTTGTCTCCTGTAGACCACAGTAATCATGATGGACATGAAACAGATCCTGATTGTCACTGTACCGAGGATAGCGATCATTCTGGACATGACCATCACCACGATGGACATGACGATGGACATGACACAATGGGCGGAATGACCGACGAAATGGATCGCCATTGCCACGACACGACTGATCACGACACGATCGATAGCGATCATTCTGGACATGGCCATCACCACACTGACCATGATCACTCAGATCACAACAACACGATCGTGTCTGATCCGGAAACACCCACTGCCCCCCCCTCACAGCCCTCAGTACAGGATTCTCAGGCTGGTGCCCATGAAATTGGGGTAATGCTCAATGGACAAGACACCAACTTAGATGAAACGGAGAATTGTGAGTGCTGTAGTGAGACCGAGGCGATCGAGTATTTTAATAAGACTATGGCCAAACCGTTCAAATGGACTTATCAGGGTAAGGCATTAGTCGCTTAACAATGGCAGCCAAACTTCTGCCTCAGTGTACTAGAAACCTTAAGTCCCCAATATGATGACTACCCTTAAATTCTCGCAACAGAAAAACCGATTTTTTGCAAGGCAGTAATCACTTGATTTCCAGTGAGAGCAGGCAGTTTACTCATACCTCTACTGCAATCTTTTGAATTCCATCAAATTCTGAACTGGTATTTTCCCATTGTGAAATTCGAGACCGGCAGTGTTAAAGCGTTTCATGATGCAGGAATGCGAGGAGACTTACTCCAGCCCCAACTCCAACTTCAGATGCTCTAGGGAGGCTGTATTAATATAATTTTCGCAACACACCAGTTGGGGTGGCCGGATAATATCTTCTTGGCAAGCTTTAACGACACTTTTGAGGGTTGGGAAGCTGGCTTGATCGCTGACGATCGCAGAAGCACTGCGGGCGATCGCTTCGAGTTTATAGCGATCGGTGGGCTGAGCCGTCATCAGTAGTAACTCATCTCCCCGTAAACTATGCAAAATCATTTCTGCGGCCCTTAAAATCCCCGCGCTAATGCTGACTAAGCCCACACAACTCCCTTCTTTGAGTTGACTCAGATACTGTAATTCCTTGCCATAATCATAAATATCGACCGGAATCACCCGTACCGATTTGGGAGCTGCAATCGCTTCCGCCAGCAAACTAAAATATCGACTGGTCACCACCGTTCCCGATCGTGTCCGGCTCAAAATCCGCTCTAGTTCTTCTAACGGAACAAGTTGTACAGGAATCTCTAAGCTTTGCTCCAATTCCCGTACCATTAATTCTCCCGCGCCTAAATCTTGCTCTGGCACGGTAACTAAAACCCGAGCACTACACCGTAGCCGCCAATCAATTTCCGCTAAAAATAACTCCCGGGCCTCATTTAACGAACAGCCCTGTTTTAATAAATCATCCACCGTTTGCCGTACCGTTTTATAGGCTTCCGGCCGTTCTTCCACCAAGGGGGTCACCCGTTTGATCTCGTGATCCTGCCCTTGGGTTCGTACATAAATCCCCGATCCGGCCTGAGCTTCAACAATGCCTTCTTCTTCTAACTGTCGGTAGACCTTACTAATGGTGTTGCGATGTAGACCCGTTTGCATCGCTAGTTGGCGAGTGCTGGGTAATTTTTGCCCTGGCGGAAACTGACAGGAGGCAATGGCAAATCGCATCTGGTTGTAAAGCTGATTTGAGGCAGGAATATCGCTATCCGAATGTATATGGAACTTAACCATTGCACAGAATCCCCTGCGGTTGAGAATATAGCGGCTTGCCCTTACGCTCAGTGTATCATTATCACCTTAAGTTGAAGCATCTTGCCCTGACAGAGACCCTTGATCCCCGTTGGGTTAGGTTGATTCCAGTGCCATCCAATCTAGACCGGGGGCCAGGCCGTGGCGGCGGAGATCAAGCAATCGGTGGACTCTTCTCCTCGGTGCCGGGAATCCGTGGGGGTTAAAAATCCTGCTAGGATACATACATCAAATCGATGGGCATTAAATCGACGGACACCTCGAAAAATCCAAAACTGGGTTCCGATTGCTACGGAGTGTAGGAATTGGGGGGCTGTACTTTAACTTTTGCTAACTTGCTAACGTTACTTGCTGACGTTGAGCGCCAAAATTGCCAGAGGCACTGACTCTATTCCCCGCATACTTTGTGTTCACCCTAAAATCTTTCCTGAATTGGCCCCAATTTCTGTTACAGAGTTGTGTGATCTGTATTTCGGTCTTTATCTGTTTTTGTCTGTCTCTGGCACGGTTACCGGGCACTGAAATTGCTGGGGTCGGGGCAAATTGGTTTCTGATTTGGGTGGTGAGTTGGAGTCTGAGGCGAAGCCCCTTAGATGCAGCGATCGGGGGCGTAACGATCGGTTTAATTATGGATGGTCTCACGGGAGAGCCTGGGGTTTTTCCCACTCATATTCTTGGGTTTACGATCGTGGCGGTGCTGGCGGCCTTATTGCAGAAGGAACGCTATATCCAAGAGGATTTTGTTTCGGCGGCTTTGATCGTCTTTGGCATGGCGGTTTTATTTGAAACCATTATGGCGATTCAATTTTCCCTGCAAACCCAGACTCAGCTTTGGTTACCGTTTTTGATTAATCCTGCTCCCCCCCCCTCGAATCCCACTTCTCTGCTGGTGCTGGATCCCCTGGTGGATCCGGAAGTGGTGAACCAAGTGGGTTTTACCTTGGGAGAAATCTGGACTTACCACCAGCGCCTGGCCCTCAGTTCTGCGATCGTTAGCAGTTTGTGGACTCCCATTGTCTACTACCCCTTAAGCCGTTTCTGGGTCTGGAACAAGCAACGGAACGATCGTCCTTAGGGGGTGGGTTGGCCATCCTGATCCTGGGTATCACCAATTCCTAACTCCAGCGCAAAGCACTGTAAAATCAACGATCGTTCTTCGGTCAGTTTTCTTGCCTATGCGCTTTCGCAAAACATTCCGCCGTTCTTCCTATCGAGTGGGGCGCTGGCTCACCCCCTGGACCCAATCCTTTAAGTGGTTAGCCCCTGGTCTATTCGTCAAACGTTGGCTGTTTTTAAGTGCCTTGGGCATGGTCATGACGATTTTAGGCCTGGCCATTTGGGCAAATTTAACACCGGTCTATTACAGCCTTCGCATGATTCGCTTGGCATTGTCGGTGATTGCCCAAGTGATTCCGCGCTACATCAGTGGGCCTTTTTTGTTGGGGCTGGGGGTTTTGTTTATTCTCTGGGGGCAAAGCCGCACTGTGGGAGCCATTACGGAGGTGATTGCTCCGGCGGATCCCCAGGATGGGGATTTGGTGGATGTGCTGCTGACCCATCGTCGTCTCCATCGCGGGCCCCGGATTGTTGCCGTGGGTGGGGGGACGGGTCTCTCCAATTTACTGCGGGGGTTAAAGGATTACAGTGCCAACATTACCGCGATCGTTACCGTGGCGGATGATGGCGGCTCCTCTGGGCGCTTACGGCGGGAAATGGGGGTTCAACCGCCCGGAGATATTCGCAACTGCTTAACGGCCTTAGCTCGGGAGGAAAAACTCTTAACGGAATTGTTTCGCTACCGCTTTCGAGCTGGGGAAGGCTTAACGGGTCATAACTTTGGCAATTTATTTTTAACCGCTATGACCGATATTACCCAGGGCGATTTTGAAAAAGCGATTCAAGCCAGTTCTAAAGTCTTAAACGTGCAGGGCCGGGTGCTGCCCGCCACCCTGAGCGATGTGCAACTCTGGGCAGAGTTTGCGGATGGACGGCGGGTGGTGGGGGAATCTCAAATTCCAGCCGCTCAGGGGCAGATTATCCGGATTGGTTGTACTCCCGCTAATCCCCCGGCGCTCCCCTCCGCCCTAGAAGCGATCGAGCAGGCGGATTACATTATCATTGGCCCCGGCAGTCTCTATACCAGTGTCATTCCCAACCTGTTGGTGCCTGAACTGGCGGAAGCCCTCCACAAATCCCTCGCCCCCCGTATCTACGTGTGCAATATCATGACCGAGCCTGGGGAAACGGATGGCTATACGGTATCTGACCATTTGCGGGCCATCGATCGGGCCTGTGGCTATTGCCTCTTTAATACGGTACTGGTTCAAAAATTTGCACCCTCTACTGCCGCCTGCGATCGTTATTTACAGGAAGGCTCTACCCCGGTCATTTTAGATAAGCCCTCGGTGCTGGATTTGGGCCGCACCATTGTCCTGGGCTCGATTATGATGGAAGATCCGGTGACCCATACGATACGTCACGATCCCAAACGATTGGCCCAGGTATTAATTCGCTGGTTTCAACAGGTCAATTGAGAGGTGGAGGAAATTGAGTAGCAGTGGCCAGGCTTTACGCAGATGAACATAGATTCGCTGGGATTTGGTCAGTCTGCGAAGCCTACTTCTGGGGATGTAGAGATTTGAATGCGCACCTGTAGATTGGTTAAATGACGGACTTTATTGCTGTCTTCTGGATCGAGCCGAATTTGGACTTCGACAATACGTGCCTCACTCTGGCTGCTGGGATTGGGATCATAAAGACTGTTGCTGAGGATTTCTAACCCCACCTGTTCAACAATGCCCGCTAATTCCCCCGGAAAACCACCGTATTCACTGGTCACGATCGCCGGTTGACCGTTTTCGACCCGGTGAATATCCGTTTCATATACTTCTGCGATGGCATACATCTGATCCGTTTGACCGAGGGAGAGAATACCGTCTTGGGCGATCGCTTCACCGGGTTGGACATAGATCTGCAGAATTTGCCCCGCAACGGGGGCCCGCACCAAGGTCTGTTCTAGACTCGCCTCCGATCGGAATTGTGCCGCACGGGCAGCCTGCACATCACTTTGGGCAACCGCTACATCGACCTGGCGAACCTCGGTGATGCGTTCTAAGGTCGCCTGGGCTTCACGGATTTGACTATCCCCCGTGGTGGCTAAGCGATGGCGAATATCTTCAGCCTCCTGAAGCCGTTCACGGGCCACAATCATGGTGGTGCGGCGGGCATCTGCGGTGAGGGCGGAGGTGGCTCCTTCTGTTAATAAGGCCTGGAAGCGTTCATGCTCCTGACTGGCGTTGTTATACTCTTCTTCCAATTGAGCAATTTGGCGATCTTGGGCTTGCAGATCCCCCTTGAGTTGAGCCGTTAAACGTGCGATCGTGGCTTCTTGGGCGGCAATCTCGCCTTGTTTCGCTCCGGCTTCGACCTGTTGGAGTTGTGCTTCCGCCTTTGTCACCTGGCTCTCGGCTTCGGCCACCTGAGCTAAGCGTTCCTCATAACTATCTAGAATTGCAATGACCTCTCCGACTTGGACGACATTTCCCACTTGAACTCGGATGTCTTGCACACGGGCATTGACCGCACTGGAGGGGGGAGCCAGATTGATCACTTTGCCTTGGGGCTCCAGTCGGCCCAGGGCTGCCACAGTGGGGGGCGTTGCGGAAAGGCTAGAGGATGAATCCTCTCTCACGTCTTCGGAATTGAAGTTTAACAAATTCCAAGATCTGAAGATAATTAATCCTCCAAGGATTGTTGTACCTAAAATGATTGTGAACCAGTACTTTTTCTTATTCATAGTTTGTATTTTGGGGGACTGACTTAAGACTTAAGGCGAGAACATGGGATGATCTATAGAATCTTGTTCAAACGAATTTTCTATTGGGACAAGGCTTGCAGACGTTGGCAAACGACCCTGGCAATTTCTGCTTTACTGACAGGATGTTGTTGGATAAAGTGTTGAAAAATATCAGATTTTATGGCGATGAGATCAACATTAGTTTCAGCGTGGACTTTGACTGTTGAGGTTCTAGGACGATTTTCCATTAAACCAATCTCTCCAAAATATTCTCCCACCCCTAGGGTATTCATCACTATACTTTCTCCAGTCTCTGTTTCTTTAAGGATCTCCACATAGCCAGAAACAATAATATAGAATGCATCTGCCACTTCTCCCGCATGAATAATATAAGAATTTGCCCCGTAACGTAGTCGCTCTAAATGGGGTAAGATGGCTTCAATAGTTTGATTATCGAGGGTGGGAAGGGCGGTGGCAATAGCACTAATATTGAGTCGTTTCTGTAAGGTTTCAGCAATCATGGTCTCAGTCAATTGAGAGCCGGTCATTAAATTCTGAAAATCTTTTTTCTCGACCACCATGAGGGTGACGGGTTCAGTCTCAAAAACCCGAATCGATGCACTTCTTTTGCTATCGGATTTTAATAGACCAATTTCACCAAAGTATTGGCCTCGACCCAAATGAGCCAAGATTTGTTCAGATTGGTTTAATTTCTTCTGGAAAACTTCAACTTTTCCCTTGAGAATAATATAAAAATGGTCGGCAGGATCACCTTCTTCAAAAATGACTTCTTTAGGTGCATAGGTAACCACATTGGGTTGCACATCCATCTTAGATACATGGGTTTCTTGAAGTCCGGGCAGGGCTAAGGCAATTTCCTGGGAATAGGCTAGACCGAGCTTACCATCTCCCACTTCAATGATGCGATCGGCAACATCCAGAATGCGGGGGTCATGGGTTACAAATAAGACTGCAGTACTCTGTTCTTTCGCTAAGGTGCGCATCAATTCAATAGTTTGGCGACCGGTTTGACTATCTAATGCAGCCGTGGGTTCATCCGCTAAGAGCAGTTTGGGTTGGGTAACTAAAGCCCGAGCGATCGCTACCCGTTGTTTTTGTCCTCCAGAGAGGGCTTGAGGATATGATTTTAGATAATCTTTTAAGCCGACGGCCTCGAGAATATCAAGGGTGAATTGTCGCTTTTTTGCCCGATTAAAGTGATGTTTCACATCTAGAGCTGTGGCAATGTTTTGTTCGACGTTCAAAAAGGAAACTAAATTACTCGCTTGAAAAATATAGCCGAAATTACGACGGGCTTGAGTTAGCTTTTGCTCACTAGCACTATTGAGTTCTTGCCCTAAAACTTTTAGGCTGCCCATTTGCACAGAACGGAGGCAACCAATCAAGCTTAATAGGGTACTTTTACCAGATCCAGATGGCCCTGTCATAATGACAAATTCTCCAGCCTGGATGTCTAGGTTAATGTTAAAGAGAACCTGGCGTTTCAGTCTCCCTTCTCCATAATAGTGATTTAAATCTTTGATCGAAACAATGTTAGTAATGTTCATCATCATACTCCTGATCCCCATTAGAATAAATCAGCCGGGTCAGATTCTTTGAGCTTCTTTGAAACCAAAAAACCAGAAAATAAACACATACAAAAGGTTAAGATTAAGACTAAAAACGCTCGTCCAGAGTTCATGGTCAGAGCCACGTTAGTGCCCTGATTAAAAAGCTGATAAAGAAAAATAGAGATTAAATAACCCGGTATATAACTAGAACAGGATAGAATGAGTGCTTCTTGAAATAAAAGCCCCCAGAAAAAAGTGTTTTGATAACCGCTTGCTTTCAATATAGCATAATCTGGAATTGCATCAGAAATTTCTGTATATAAAATTTGATATACGGTATAGAGACCAATTAAAAAACCAATGGTTGCTCCCATCTGAAAAACAAATCCAACGATCGTTGTCTTCTGCCAATAATATTTATCAAGTTCTACAAATTGAGGAATAGTTAAAACCATAATATCCTCAGGTAACCGTGATTCTAACAGTTGTGCAATGCGATCGGTTTCTGTCTTATCTTTAAGCGTAATAATGCCCAAGGCGATACGTTCTGCATTTTGTTCAGGAAATAACTCCAGAAAGTTAACATCACTGGTTACTAAGTTTCCTGTAATCCCAAAGGAAGCTCCAATAAAATCAACGATTCCTCCGATCGTAATTCTTTGTCCCTCCAGTTCTACATTGGCTATGCCTGCCGCAAAATCATCTGAGAGAGTGCCATATTCTGGTCGAGATTGGCGATCGAATAAAAACACATTAGGATTCTGAATTTTATCAAGTTGAACATCTATGGAGGGAAAATCGAAGGGCGATCGCTGGGGATTAATGCCAAAAATTGAAATTGGTCGAGTGCTTCCAAGGATGGATTGATCTAAGTTTAAATTTTTAAAGCTACGTTGTCCAAAATACATAG
>JBEAPM010000089.1:0-4238 GCA_041164445.1 Cyanobacteriota bacterium | reverse complement strand
ACAAACCAGATCCACCGGACGATCGAAACGATCGCTCAGGGCAGCGTGCAAACGCATAGTGGCGAAAAGATTGGGACGAAGTGTCTCGAATACAATGTCCACATCACTATCTGGTTTCGCTTCCTGACGAGCATAGGAGCCAAAATACCCCAGTGAAACCAAAGCAAACTCCTTTCCCTGTTCATCTAAAAATTCTCGTAATACAGTTTGTAGATCTTCCTGAGTCAAAAGATCACTGCTCATACTGTTACCTGTTTCCTACTCTTAACTAACCATGATTATTCATCAACTTTCCCTTTTTGACCAGCCCATCCCCGCCCCAACCCCTAAAGCCACCCTCATCCCCATCGAAACCTGCGACACTCGCCGGGCTGCCCAACTTCTCCAAGTCCATCGCACCACCCTCGATCGCATCCGTCGCCAAGGACAATCCTCCTACCAAAAATCCCCCTGGATTGCTCAACTTCAGAACGATCGCCAATGGCAAGTGTGCTTTCAAATCACCTAAATCCTCTCTGCTATTTACCCTTAATCACTCATTTTTTAAGATGACTACCCCCAACTTCTACAACGGCTCCATCATCAACAGCTACGAATCTACCCTGTGGGAATTGCTAGAACTGCTGCTGAAAAACATTGGATCACAGTATCGCTGCTGCCCCCAAATTCCCCTTGAACTCATGTGTGCTCGCAGGCAATATCTGAACGACACTGAACTCTGGAAGTTTTGGGTTAATTCCACCGTCGATTTCGCCATTCTCGATCGCAGTCCGGGGACGGATGGAAAAGCGAAATTAGCGATCGAATGTCAGTCCCACTACCACGATGATCCCGATCAGCAAAGTAACGATCGGAAAAAGGCGCAACTCTTGAATTGGGCCGGTATTCCACTCCTTTATATTCGCTCACTGGATCAGGATTACCGCTACTATCGTTTCTACACTCCCAACGGTAGTCATGACCTCTGCTACAACCTGATCACCCAGTCTCCTCAAGCTGAACTCCAACAACTCCTTCAGAATTTACTCACTTCTCCTGATTCCAGTAACGGGTTAATGCCCCCTGCACAGGCTGCTTGAAAATATCATATCGGTTGCCTGGGTATCTGAAAAACTCGGTAGTATTGTGGCAATCTTGAACTAGAAAACGATGGAAAAATTTAAGTTTTTGGAGTCATTAAAGACGATCGTAAAAACAAAGCAAACCCGGCGGTACATAAGGTTAAAAAACCCGCTACATAAAAGGGGGTTTGATAACTAAGACTCACGATTCCCCCAGCGATCGCGGGGCCGATAGCATTGGCAATGCTGAGGGCGGAGGCACTCAGACCGAGGACTTCCCCTTGCTCCTGCTCAGTGCTCTTCAGGGTCAAAATAGAGTTCATAATCGGTAAGGGAAAGGCGTTGACGGCTCCGAGTAAAATCGTTAAGCCGGTAAAGGTGATTAAGTTTGGAAAGGTGGGCATGGCCAGAAAAATAAACCCCCGCATCATTAAAGCAACAAAAAGAACGATCGCTAGGTTGAAGGTTTTGGTAATGCGACCGACGGTAAAGACTTGGGTGGCTACGCCGGAAATGCCGACAAGGGTAATTAAGATGGCGATATTTTCAATTTTTTGTCCAAGTACATTGAGGAAAAAGGGTTGGAGGGCAAAGGTAAAAATCGTGAAGGTACCGCCACTCAAGAAGGTTAATAAAATGACATTAGCGATCGTTTTATTTTTCAGTAAGCGTAACCACCCTTTGAGATTAAATAAACTCCCATCTAAAACTAAGGGACGTGGAGTTTTTAGGGTTTCCGGTAAGTAAAAAAGCGTCAGCAAAGTAGCGATCGTTGCCATAATCATGGCCGCGAAAAAGCTCATACCCAGGTGACTAACACCGGGAAAAGTGGGGATTTTTTGGGCAAAGTAACTAATGACAGGGCCAGTAATAAAGCCTAGGCGTAAACTGGCATCAAACAGACCAAAAGCCCGCGCTCGATCTTGGGGAGTCGTGGTATCACTAATCACCGCTGCGGCAATGGAGGTATTGCCCCCCGTCACCCCATCAAAAATGCGGGCAACAAAGAGTAACCAGGCAACCGGAGTAATGCTGGCGACCAAGTTCGATAAGGCAGTTCCCGCTAAACTCATAACCAACAGAGGCTTACGTCCCCAGGCATCGGAGCAGCGCCCTAAAATCGGCGTGGCAATAAACTGGGATAGGGCATAGACCGTGGTGAGTAAACTGGCTTGAAAATCAGTCAGCCCAAAGGCTTTGGCGTAGGGATAGAGAATGGGGATGAGAATGGTAAAGCTAATGGCATTGATGAAGTTAACGAGGGCAACAATCCAAAAGCGCAGGGGTAAGCGATCGGAACTGGACTCAGGGGATGCGGGGGGAATCATTAAAGCGGGGCAGGAAATTAGGGGCTATCTTCCACCACAATAACGGGTATAGGACTGGTTTCGAGCAGGGCTTGGGAGGTGGAACCCAGTAAAACCTCCCGTAGGGAACGATGTCCTCGTTTGCCAATAATCAGTTCATCCACCTGATAATCCTGGGCCACCGCTAGGATGGTCTCCGGAACTGAGCCGGTGTGGGTCATAAAGCGGTGACGAATATCCGCCAGTAAAATTTGGGTCTGCTGCCGTAACCGCTCTACTTTTTCCGCTTGGTCTGCCCGCAGGACATGCAGCACCACAACGGTGGCATTGCTGCGACGGGCCAGTTCTCCGGTCTTTTTCAAAACGGGAATCGCTAGGGCAGAGGTGTCCACCGCCGCCAATAAAACGATCGGGCGATCGACGCTGATTTTGGTGGGATCCACTTCATCCTGGGTGAGCAATTGCGAGGCAAAGGTGGGAATGCCCCAAGCCCCTAAGGGAGCAGTCACTAGAATGGAGAGGGCCGCTAGGGCTAAGATGGTTTCGCCACCGGCCACCCCTTGGGCTAAGGGAATCGCTCCGATCGCCGCTTGTACCGTCGCTTTGGCGGAGTTGCCTGGGAGTAAAAATAAACGCTCTCGCCACGTCCAGTTACTCCCCAGGGTAGACAGGTACCAGCCCAGAGAGCGCCCCACCAGGGTACCGATCGCTAAAACCGCAAGGCCCGGGAGGGCTACTTTCTCCAGATAATCCAGGTGAATACTGGCCCCCAAGAGCACAAATAAGAAGAGTTCCGCCACCCCCCAGAGGGCATTAAAACTACTCCGCAACTGTCGGGCCAGGGGCGCATCCAACAGAGTCAGAAAAAAACCACTGGCCATCACCGCCAGATAGCCAGAAAACCAGGGATATTGCTCTGCAAGGACGACCAGTCCCAAGCCTAAACCCGTGGTGATCAGGGCTTCTTGGACTGCATTTTGGGCCCAATTTTGCTGGGTCAACAGCACCACTAACAAGCGGGCACTCCCCCAGCCGATGCCGATGCCCAGGGCTATTTGGCTGATCAGTTGGAGAACGATCCGTTGCGCGGGGGTCAGGACGATCGGCCCCCACTCCAAACCTTGGGAACCCCCATCTGGGGTGAGAATGCTCATCAATAAGCTGAAGACCAAGAGCAACAGCACATCGGAGAGGGCACTGCCCGTTAAAATCGCATCGGGAATGCCTTTTTTAACCCCCCAGCCTAGACTTTTCAACTTCAACATGCCCGGTACAATCACCGCCGGGGATTCCGCCGCCAAGACACAGCCCAGCAATAACCCCGTTAGGCCGTCCATGCCAAAAAAGTAAGTTGCCGCCACCGCCACGACGATCGCTTCGCCAATGGCGGGTAAGAACCCCAATCGCACCGCTACGGTTCCTTGCTGCTGCAATTTCTCTGGATCTAGACCCAGACCCGCCCGCATTAAAATCACCAACACCGCGATCGTCCGTAAGCCTGCCGCAGCCGCTAACCAGGAGGGTTGGAGAATGCCGCTCACACCAGGGCCCAGGAGAATCCCCACGAGCACCATCCCCACCAGAGCCGGAAGCCCCACACGCCGGAACAGTTGTCCACCGAAAAACCCCATCAAGAGAATCCACACCAGACTGCTTAACATTTGCTTTGCGCCCCTGCTTCTGACTTCAGTTGCCTTAAGTTGATACCCTACAATGGGCAGGTCGATTCATGGTGGAGATAATTGTGGGGGATATGGCCGCCCGCCCCAATTCCTCTGCTTGTGTGGGTATCGGGGAAAAATTTTGAATTTTTCGAGGTGTCCATTAAAATTTTTGGGCTACCAACTTAAGGCGGAAGAGTGCGGCGCGG
>JBEAPM010000088.1:0-2910 GCA_041164445.1 Cyanobacteriota bacterium | reverse complement strand
CTAGATCAGGACAGGATGTTCCTTCCAATTTGTTTGGGTAACGGAACGAGGATACAGCAAGAATTTTTGACAAACCCATTGAACCCCTGGAGTTCAGTCCATCCTCATTCTACCGATCGTCTTCGGTGGAATAAGTGGAGTGAGCTACTTTTTGTGGTTTTGAGTTTCGTTCAAATAGAAGCTTGGTTTCCCAAGCTTTTGCATGAATTGTATAGCACCTTAAGACGGGAGAATAGGACACAGAACCTTCTCCTCCCGTTGCTCTTGTCCCATAAATCAATTTTAAGAAGCACCTAAAGAGGATCTTTCCCATGTCTATTCGTTTATACATTGGCAATTTACCAAAGGAATTAGAACGCCAAGAATTGGATGCAGTCTTTTCCGATGTAGAGGATATATCATTATCCACTAAGATTATTACCGATCGGAAAACGGGTAAATGCCGAGGGTTTGGTTTTGTGACGGTTCAAACGGATGATCATGCAGATCAAATTATTGAGAAGTTTAACGGCATTACCTTAAAAGATAGTGTAATTAAAATTGAGAAAGCCCTGCCTCGGACTAAAGGCGGTAAAGGGGACGGTGAGGGTGAAGAGGGTGAAGCTCAAGAGCCGGTAGAGAACACCAGTAACAGTAACAATGGCAGCAGTAACCGCAAAAAAGGAAAGACGAAGCGCAGTAGCAACAGCCACACCAGTGCCAGTAAAGGTGCCGACTCTGGAAGTTTTCAACCCGATCCCCGCTGGGCGAGCAAACTAGAGCAGCTTAAGGAAATGCTGGCAACTCAAACAACGAATGTTTAGTTAACTAGCCTCCAAAGGGGGGATCACCTCAGGCGGTAGAGTGCGTTGCTTCGTACTCTGCCGTTTTTTTGCTTGAAGTGGATAGTCTGGAATCTCTTTGGGGCACCTCGATTAAGTGTGATAGGTGGCTGCGCTGCCCGTCACAGCCCTTAGCCTTCCGGGGGTATGAGGGGCACATTTTAATTTTTCGAGGTGCCCTTGATAGCTTTCCACTCAAAGGGAAACAATTTAAGGGAAGAGTGCGGCACTCTTCCGCCTTAAGTTGGTCGTCCTTTTATTTTTCTTTTTCTTGTGAGAGACGAAGCGAATGTCATACACTAGATTATTGTGTAGCGAGGGTAGATTGAAAAATGTATCCAGTTGCACAGAAGTTTAATCATAAGGAAACTGAGTCTATGACGGCAACGTTAACCCCCCCCTCCAAAACTGAGATGAAATATGATATCAAGGACATTTCCCTTGCGT
Source organism: Cyanobacteriota bacterium (assembly GCA_041164445.1). Taxonomy (GTDB): domain Bacteria; phylum Cyanobacteriota; class Cyanobacteriia; order Prochlorotrichales; family Prochlorotrichaceae; genus JBEAPM01. Next base: position 1,642 of record JBEAPM010000088.1, on the reverse strand, counting down.
CAAAAGGGAAACAGCGCATCGAGTGGGCTGGGCGTGAAATGCCGGTTTTGAAACAAATCCGCGATCGTTTTGCACAGGAAAAACCCTTTGCTGGAGTTCGTTTGGTTGCCTGCTGCCACGTTACAACAGAAACCGCTCACCTGGCCATGGCAATTAAAGCGGGTGGAGCAGATGCCATCCTGATTGCCAGTAATCCCCTCTCTACTCAAGATGATGTGGCCGCTAGTCTGGTTGCCAATGAAGGGATTCCTGTTTTCGCCATCAAGGGCGAAGATAATGCGACGTACCATCGCCATGTGCAGATCGCTTTAGATCATCGCCCCAACATTATCATTGATGACGGTTCCGATGTGGTTGCTACGTTAATTAAAGAACGTCAGCATCAATTGGCAGACCTCATTGGGACTACGGAAGAAACCACTACTGGTATTGTGCGCCTCAAGGCCATGAAAAAGGATGGTGTGCTGACCTTCCCCGCCATGAATGTCAATGATGCCGATACTAAGCACTTCTTTGATAACCGCTACGGTACGGGGCAGTCTACCCTGGATGGCATCATTCGGGCCACCAATGTCCTGCTCGCAGGTAAAACGATCGTTGTAGCAGGTTACGGTTGGTGCGGTAAAGGCACGGCTCTGCGGGCCAGGGGTCTAGGGGCGAATGTCATTGTGACGGAGATTGATCCCGTGAGAGCGATCGAAGCCGTAATGGACGGTTTCCGGGTGATGCCCATGGATCAAGCTGCCTCCCAAGGGGATCTGTTTGTGACCGTAACGGGGAACAAGCACGTTATCCGCAAAGAACATTTCCTGGTCATGAAAGATGGCGCAATGGTTTGCAACTCCGGTCACTTTGACATTGAAATTGACCTCAAAGCCTTAGCAGAACTGGCCACAGACGTTCTCGAAGTTCGTCCGTTTACCGTTCAGCATAAGTTAAGCAGCGGGAAATCCATTATTGTCCTGGGTGAAGGTCGTCTCATCAACTTAGCAGCGGCTGAAGGTCACCCCAGTGCGGTCATGGATATGAGCTTTGCTAACCAGGCTTTGGCTTGTGAGTACTTGGTCAAGAACCAAGGCAAATTGACAGGGGATATTTACTCCATTCCGGAGGAATTAGACAAAGAGATTGCGCGTCTCAAGCTGGCCGCCATGGGAATCAGCATGGATACCCTAACGCCTGACCAAATCGAGTACATCAACTCTTGGACGATGGGAACCTAAGGACAGTGGGCATTTGGCGGTAAATCACTCTAGTCCAATAGCCCTTGCTGAGGGCGCGTCATCACTGGAGTCCAGTCCCCTTAGGGTATAGACATTAGCCGCGCCCCAGTTTGCTAGCAAGGGGCTGAAACCAGCACAGCATAGGTATTTCCTCGCTAATAGATGACAGCCCCTAGTCTAAAACTTGTACTTTTCTCGAACCTCTGATTCCTGGTCTGATCCAAGCAAAGGAAGCAGAGGTTCGGTAATTTAAGGCTTCATTGACAACTCCCCTGCCTAAAGGCGAGGGGATTCTTGGGTCATCAGAAAAATGGGTAGAAACCCCGTCCTTTAGCGAAGCGGAGGACGGCTTTACATTGAACTAGGCAACAATCAAGCCGTTTGAACGGCGGATCAATTGCACCTTACTAGCGGCGATC
>JBEAPM010000087.1:0-12199 GCA_041164445.1 Cyanobacteriota bacterium | reverse complement strand
TAGTCCTGTTCCTCAGGATAATTTGCGACAAAGCCTAAGAGGAAGTCTAGATAGGTTCCCCCCTCTAACAAATCCCTTAACTCCTCATGCACTTCAAAAATAATCAGGCTGTAGGCAATGGAAAGGGGAGCAGCATTAAAAGTTTCTTGTTCCTGTAAACCATTAAGAAGTTCCTCACCTCGGTCTGCCAAATTCTCTAAAAAGCCTAAACGATCGTCTAGTTCTAACAGGGCAAAACGATTGTTGAAATAATCAGGATTAATCTCCGCGATATATTGACGAATCAACCAAGCCTCTTGGGCCTTATTCTCGAAGGCTCTGTAGGTCGCAACCTCATCCAAAAGCTCACAGAGGGAAAGCGTAGCAGCTTCGGCCATCTCCTCCGGCAGGTCCATCATGGTGGAAAACCAGATCCCCTGAGCCGTGTCTTCGTCCCCCTGGAGTAGATAACAGATCCCTTGGTACCAGTAGCCCAAATAGGGCGCTTCTTCTGGTAGAGAAAGTGTCGTTAAATCCAGCAAAGCCCGATCGTAATCCGCCGCTAAAATAGCTGCTTTAATACCCGTTAGCGTCATCACCAAAAATCCTCACCAATCCTCAGGGCACCTGGAAAAATTGAAAATTTGAATTTGAATTTTGCCCTCTAATCCACTCCAAAGCCATTAGGGGGAAAGCCTTGCCTTGCCTAGACGACTTTTCTCATACCACTCGGCAATTTCCGGCACCCAGGCTTGAAAATGGGGCCACATTAAGTCGCAGAGCTTTTGAATTTCCAGTTGAGCATCTTTTTTCGCCCGTAAATCCAAAAAATGCATCAGCGATCGCACATTAAAACTGACCACAAAATGTTGACGATAGTCAAAGGGGAGAACTCCCCTGGCGTGTTCCTCCGCCATACCTTGCTCTAGGTTAAGCTTATAGCGTTTAGCGGCTTCTTCGCACCAGGCTAAATCTTGCTGGCGTTGTTCCTCAGAGTAAAGATATTTTTTGCCAAACCGATCCATATATTCACCGGCCGGACGCAGATAAAAGACATCTTCGATCGGGATTTCCCCTGTCGCAGCCTTCGCAATCCGTTGCCCGGTGTACCGCATGGAATTATGGACTACAATGCCATTGGCAACAAAGTTATGCCAATCTCCGTCAACTTCTAGATCGTAGGTGGTTTGTAATCCTAGATATTCAACACGGGTAACAGTTACTGGATGAGCAGCTAATTTGTGGACTGACGGTCGAGGCTTAGGCTTCCATTCAGCGGGCGGTTTGAGGGGCTGAAACTGTTGAGCAAATTCTTCTTCCAAATGATTTTGATGAATAAATTCATGACAACCACGACAAAGCGTGACTAAATTATCCATTTGATAAGCTAGAGACTCATCAGCATAAACTGGAATTAAGTGATGGGCATGAAGTTCGCCGCCATAAAGACCGCAGCGCTGACAACGATATTCAAACTTTTGATGAATTTGAGGCGCAATTTGTCGAGTCCATGCACTAATTAATTGGCGTTCAGTAGAAGTACCTCCCTTCCAAAAATTTGAGGCGGATCCGCGTTGAGTATACTTACTGGCATTTTCTTGACGCTTTCTACGGCTCTCTTCTGAAAGATTGAGTTTGTAGCCTCTTTTCCCTTTATTCCATGGCGTATCAGTACCAGGCAATCGCCGATTCAACGGCAACTTGTATGCATACACCCATTTCTTAATAGACTCTATAGAACACCCTGCGAGTGTAGCCATTTCATCCGCGTGGAGTCCTTCAGCTAGGCACTTTTGAAGCCAAGCTTTATCTCGATATAGTCCCTGACCGACGACCGATTTTAAGCCTTTCCTCCGACCAGAGGGTAATCTTAACTGATATCTTTTAGCCCAGTTACGGATAACATTCGGTGAGGTGCCGCACAAACCGGCAATTTCTCTAGCATTTAGACCTTTTTCAACTTGGGCAGACAACCAGTTTTTTTGAGTGTAAAGCGAATCATACCGAACGATACCATTGCACATCACTTGACAGGGTTTAGTTACCGCTAAAACCTGATATTCAGCATTACTGATTAACCCAAGTGCCTCGCCCATGGGTTGCCATCCTTGAGTGGTCAGTAGGCGGTGCTTAGTCGTGCAATCTAAAGTTTTGCCATCTTCCAGGTGAAGGCGATAGACCGGCTGTACACCACTGCACATGACTGCTTTGATATGACCAATTTGAAAATATCCTGTTTGCTCATTGAGGACCCGCAGTCTCATCTTGCGCAGGCGTGTTTTGCAATCCCGACGGTAATATCCAGGTGCTTCACCGTTACGACCTCGAATTTTGCGTTCTCGGGTAGCCTGCTCACCATTAGTCCAGCGATCGTACAGATCCGCTATCTTGATTTTTTTCAAGCTGCCTGAGGCCTGCACAAAAGTTACTTCGGTGTCCCCTGCCAGACACTGCACATCGAAGGAAGTTCCGACCCTGTGGGTTCTTGCCTGCTGCATGACGCTATGGGGAAAATAGCCCACATTAAAGACGATTTGGGGATGTTCCAAGGGGCCGTAGTGACCTCGTTCTCCCGCTAGCAGGCGCTTCACGACAATTTCACCACACTTGGCTTCATCCGGCCAGCGATCGTGCTCATCCCAAATCCAGCCCTCACTATAATCCTGGTGCATCGCCGCATAAATAACGGTTTGTGGATTAGGCATTTGAGACAGCACAGCTACAGCAAATTGATTCATACGCAAAGTCTTGGGCGGATCCCCTTCTCCTAAGGTCAGTTCCAGGGTACTATCTAGAGCGATTCTTTGGTTCCAAGTCTTCTAATCTCTTAACTTCTCAGCACCTCAAAAACGGGCTACCAACTTAAGGCGGATGTGTGCGGCGCTTCGCGCCGCACTCTTCCATTAAATTTTTCCGCTTTCAGTGGAAAGCCCCTCGAAAACGCTAAACCTGGGTAGCCTGTCCTGAGCGTTCTCCCAAGACACGTTAATGTTTTAAGTTAATAGCCCTTGTTCCCCTGTTCCTATGAAAACCGCAAGCCAACGCCAATTTTTACTCCTGGCCCCCCGTACCCTAGTTGTGGTCGGGCTCATTCTGATCGTTTCCGCGCTGTTGGACTATGCCATTTTGCTCTTTCCCCCCAATTTCTTAGATCGTCAATGGCAAATTAGTTTTGTTTCCCAAATGGTCGATCGGGGGATTATTCCCTTAGTGGGTTTAGCGTTGTTTTTTACCGGATTATGGGCTTTAAATCAGATTTCCGATCGTTCCAGTGGTAGTTTTTTGGGCACCTCTCTCAGCATCCCCGCCCTCATCTTATCTAGTTTGTTAGGACTGATCTTTTTAGTGGCTGCCCCCTTACATATCAATAATAGTTTTCAGGAACAGAGTGCAACCTTAGATCGGATTGCCACGGAAGCCGATCAGGCTAATACCCAATTAGAGCAAAGTATTCAGGCTCAAGTAGAACAAGAAAAAGCACGGATTCAGTCCCTTTTAGCCAATCAAACGCAACTACAACAAGCGATTCAAAGTGGTCAGTTATCCCAGTCCCAAGCGGTATTGTTGCAGCAATTCCAAACAGATCCCGCGAGTTTAGATACTTACTTAACCGAGGAATCTCAGAAAGTTCGCCAACAGGCCATTGAGGAACTCAATAAGCAAAAGTTTGAAGCTGAAAAGCAGGCAAAAGAGGCAGGATTTAAGACGAGTATTCGTACCGGTCTTAATAGTCTCTTTTTGGCAGTGGGATATGCGATCGTCGGCTGGACTGGCTTAAAAGAGGCCAAATCTCGATAAAACGCTGTTTGGCGATACAATCTTTCACAGGAGCTATGCTGGACGAGAGCAGCGATCGTTAGAATTAGCGCAACAAATCCAATCTATTTTGCCATAGGAAAGCTGGATTACGATGTAAGCTGACGAACCTCTAACTCCCCTTGCAGGCGTAAGTATTCCTGCTCTAGGGCATCAAATCCCTGGGCAAAATCATGAACGCTGGGCAGGGCACCAAAGGCTTCGATCATTTCTTCCAGATCACTGGTTTGACCGTTGAGATGGGCATCCAGTTCAAAATGACTCAGACCTTGCAGGACGGCACTGGCCTGGAGGGCCACTAAATCTTGATAAAGACGATCGCTGCTGTTCAGGGCTTGTTCGAGTCGTTCCACGAGGGTTTCCCCGGCCCTCCGATCGCCGAGGGGATGGTGTTCCCAATCCACCAATAGGGCTTGGCCGGTGGTCAAAATTTCCTCTAATGCTTCTAAAGCGTCACCAATTTCTCCACTGGAGGCAGGGGGGAGAAACCATAACCGTTGCCAAAATTTTGGAGGGGAAGCTTGGAGAAACTGGGACTGAAAGGTATGGGGTTGGAGCAGGGGTTGAACTTGGTTATGCCAGCGTAACAGGGCAATTTCCCAAAGTTTGAGTTGATATTGATCCACCTGGTTGTGTAACAACTCAACCGCATGATCGAGGGCTTGGAGAATGGCCTCCCGTCGATGGAGATCTCGAATATGGGTGGCCCGCTGGCGAACTTGATCAATAGGCTGTTGACGATCGTGGAGGTACTGAAGGCGATCGTGAATGCGCGTTTCACCTTGCTGCAAACAGGACGAGGGTTTGTGGGGCAACAGAGACAACCCCAATAACCGCTGGCTGCCAACCCAAACCGTGGCCAAAAGCCCCCCAGTGACCCCCAGTCCCTCCGCCAGACCTACCCCAAAATGGGGCCAGGTGAGGCCGAGTTCCAGGGAATGAAAAAGGGTAAGAATGCCGAGGGTTCCGGTGCTAAACAGTAGGAGCTTGAACGGTAAAAAAGCCAAGGAAAAGGGACGAGTGTGGTTACAATTCGGGCAATAGACCTGCTGGGGAGTCATCCAAAACCCACAATGGGCACAGGGACGCAAGTGCTTTGAATTTTGCTTTAATCTATGCCACCCCATCATTCGCTGCCCAGAAGAAACTGCTGAAACGCCATAATTCGCTTTATTCTACCCTTTGCCGCCCCCATTCACTGCCCTTGAGCCTGGGGGATAATCTTCGCTAGGGGGCGCGGAAAGTTGTCAAGATAATTTACAATTAGAAATACTGTTCTTAACCAAACGTAAAGCAACTAGTAGCACCCTCCAGAACGTTCCGCGTCTGAACCTGTTCGATTTCAGTCGAGCAGGCGGTAGCCTAGTCGCATTCCCGTTGCATTTATCCGGTGGGTCACCAACATGCAGCGCCTCTAACCCTACGACTCAGATGAAACTATGAAGAAAGACCTCACTCGCTACCGCAATATTGGTATTTTCGCCCACGTAGACGCGGGCAAAACGACAACAACCGAACGGATTTTGAAGCTCACTGGAAAGATCCACAAGATTGGTGAGGTACATGAGGGGGCTGCCACAACTGACTTCATGGAACAGGAGCAGGAGCGGGGGATTACGATTCAGTCCGCAGCAACATCCTGCTTTTGGAAAGATTACCAGTTCAATATTATTGACACCCCCGGTCACGTAGACTTCACGATCGAGGTGTATCGTTCCCTGAAAGTACTCGATGGGGGGATTGGGGTATTTTGCGGTTCCGGTGGTGTAGAACCTCAATCCGAAACCAACTGGCGCTATGCGAATGACTCTAAAGTTGCTCGGATTATCTACGTCAACAAGCTCGATCGCATGGGGGCCGATTTCTTCCGGGTTGTTAAGCAAGTAAAAGATGTGCTGGGAGCACAACCCTTGGTGATGACGATCCCGATCGGGGTCGAAAGTTCCTTCGTTGGTGTCGTCGATCTCTTAACTCGCAAAGCCTGGATCTGGGATGAGTCTGGGGATCCCATGAACTATTCCATTCAAGAGGTTCCCGAAGATCTCCAAGATGTAGTGGAGGAGTATCGGGAAAAACTCATTGAAACAGCAGTGGAGCAAGATGATGACCTGATGGAGCAGTATCTGGAAGGGGAAGAACCGGATATTGAAAGCCTCAAGCGTTGTATCCGTAAGGGCACCGTCAATCTGGACTTTTTCCCCACCTATTGTGGTTCTTCCTTCAAAAATAAAGGGGTTCAACTGGTGCTGGATGGGGTCATCGATTATCTCCCCAATCCTCAGGAAGTTAACCCTCAGCCTGAAATGGATCTCGAAGGACATCCCTCCGGAACCTTTGCCATTGTTGATCCCGAAAAACCCTTGCGGGCCTTAGCCTTCAAGATTATGGACGATCGCTTTGGAGCCTTAACCTTTACCCGGATCTACTCCGGTACCCTCAATAAGGGAGACACCATTCTCAACACCGCTACCGGAAAAACCGAGCGGGTTGGTCGGTTGGTGGAAATGCACGCCAACGATCGGGAAGAGATTGATACCGCCCAAGCTGGAGACATCGTAGCGATCGTGGGGATGAAGAACGTCCAAACCGGTCATACCCTCTGCGATCCTAAACATCCCGCCACCCTGGAACCCATGGTCTTCCCGGATCCCGTTATCTCCGTGGCCATTAAGCCGAAGAAGAAAGGCGGGGATGAAAAAATGGGTATGGCCCTCAGCAAAATGGTGCAGGAAGATCCCTCCTTCCGGGTGGAAACCGATCAAGAAAGCGGTGAAACCATTATCAAGGGGATGGGAGAACTTCACCTGGATATTAAAGTGGACATCCTCAAGCGTACCCACGGCGTGGAAGTGGAAATGGGCAAACCCCAGGTGGCCTACCGGGAATCCATTACCACCCGCCTCGAAGATGGCTACGTTCACAAGAAGCAGTCCGGTGGGTCTGGTCAGTACGCCAAAATTGATTACGTGATTGAACCGGGCGAAGCGGGAACTGGTTTTCAGTTCGAGTCTAAGGTTGTGGGCGGAAACGTCCCCCGTGAATACTGGCCAGCGGTTCAGAAAGGCTTTGAAGCTAGCATTGTTAAAGGGCCCCTCGCCGGTTTTCCCTGCGTGGATCTGAAAGTAACCCTAACGGATGGGGGCTTCCACCCTGTAGACTCCTCTGCGATCGCCTTTGAAATTGCAGCGCGGGCGGCCTATCGTCAGTCCATGCCCAAGGCCAAACCCCAATTGTTGGAGCCAGTCATGAAGGTGGACGTATTTACCCCCGATGATCATGTGGGGGATGTAATTGGCGACCTCAACCGTCGTCGGGGCATCATCAAATCCCAAGATCCGGGTGCCATGGGGATTCGGGTTAAAGCTGATGTGCCCTTAAGTGAAATGTTTGGCTACATTGGCGACCTGCGTACTATGACTTCTGGTCGGGGTCAGTTCTCCATGGAGTTTTCCCACTATGCTCCCTGTCCTTCTAACGTGGCAGAGGTAGTCATTAAGGAAGCCAAAGAACGTCAAGCGGCTGACTAGCGACTAGATTGAAGTGATGAGGGGCAGGTTCAGCCTGCCCTGACTCGGTTTCGTCCGATCGTTTTGCGGCATAGAGGGCATGATCCGCTGCCGTAATTAAGCTTTCAACGGAATCAAAAGTGCTTTGTGCCAGAGAAACCCCCAAACTCATGGTGACCTGAATGCCAGAGGGGGTGGGGGTTTGCTCAACATAGTCTCGTAAAGCTTCTGCCCGCGCCAGGGCTTCTTGCCGGTTCGTATTAGGCAGCAAGACCAAAAATTCTTCCCCTCCCCAACGACTCGTAAACTCCTCGGGTCTTGATTGCTTTTTGAAGATCTGGGCTAAATGAATTAAAACTAAATCCCCACCATCGTGGCCATAGCGATCGTTGATCCGCTTAAAATGATCCACATCAATTAAAAGCAGGGCAAAAGACTGGCCCCGTTGGAGATAACGCTTCATCTGCTGCGTCAGCAGTTGCATCATGGCACGACGGTTTAAAAGCCCCGTTAATTCATCGGTATCAGCCGTCACCTGAAGGCTATTATAAAGCCGTTGACAGACCATCATCGTAAAACCGATCGTCAATAGCAAAGTAAAGACAAAGGCAACCAGGAGCGATCCCGCATTCACCTCATTGGGCGTAAAAAAATTAGCAGGTAGGTTGCGTAGTAGTCCTACCATTCTCAATAGAAAAATCCAACCCATGCAAAAATAGAGCGTCATCAAGAATCGTTTAGACTCAAAAAAACCTTCATGGGAACTTGAGCATAAAAGAAAAAACTGTAAAAACATTAAAATAGACTGAAAAACTGTATGGACAATTATTTTATAAAGAAAACGATCGTCAAATAGAATCAAATAAGTCTGAATAAAAATAAAAGAAAGATTGTAGAGTACTAAATAGAAAGGCTTCAGTTTTTTGCCAATAAATCTGGCAATACCCAGACAGCATATTGAGTTGGACAGCACCAGTAAACAACTGCCCATGTAAACCGCTAGCGAAGTTGGCTGCAAGCTAAAGACACAGGCATACCCCAGGGCAGCCATAGCTCTGCCCATGGTGAAGGTTTTGATGCCCCGATAGTGTTTAACCAAGAAACAGAGAAAAACCATCATGGATAGCTGTGACAGTACAGAAATACTAGTCATGAGCACCATTGTTTTAATGTCAAGGCTACTGAGGTCGATCATTCAATGAGTCTACAGAGGAGGATGACGATCGTTTTCCCCCAGTTTTAGCCTCGACCAGAGGGGAAAGGTTTTGCGTTTATCGTAGTTAGAAAAAGCCGCCAGCCCCACTCCGGTCATCACAAAAAGGGGAAAAGGCAGATCAGCCTGTTGTAACCAGTCCAGTAATTGGGAGAGGGCAAAGAGTAAAAAGAATGAGATCCCCCAGAATTGTAGTGCTTTATGCATAAGCTAGGTCTAACGATCCGGTAGAACTATAACGTCTGCCAAGAGTAACGAATTGGTTCACTTTTTTCAACCACCCCTAAACATCTAAGATGGAAGTGTCCCTAGTTCGATCGCCTTCACAAACCCAATGGATGTTGTAGCAATCCTCGCCCAGGAACTCTCTCTGCGCTCCGGGCAAGTCCAAGCCGCGTTGGATCTTTTGGCAGAAGGGGCCACCGTTCCCTTTATTGCCCGTTACCGCAAAGAACGCACCGGAGAACTGGATGAGATCCAACTGCGGCAACTCGCAGAGCGTCATCAGTATTTGCTGGAACTCAACGCCCGGAAACAAACCATTCTGGAAACGATCGCGGCTCAAGGGAAACTTACCCCCGCCTTGCAGCAGCAAATTGAACCCTGCCTCAGTAAAACGGAATTAGAAGATCTCTATTTACCCTATCGTCCCAAACGCCGCACCCGCGCCACGATCGCTCGGGAGAAAGGATTGGAACCCCTCGCCCGTGAGATCGATCGCCTCAATCAGCGGGGGGAAAAACGGGTCAACCTGGAGAACATCGCCCAAGCCTATTGCCGCCCAGAAGCTGGGACTGAGACAAATGCAGGGCAGGTGGGCACCGTGGCGGATGCCCTCAAAGGGGCGGCGGATATTTTAGCGGAAGAGTTAGCGGAACAAGCTCCCCTACGATCGCTGGTGCGTCAGTATCTCCTCAAACATGGCATCCTCCGCTCTAAGGTCAAGGGAGACTCGCCGGAGGGCACCACCAAATATGAGATGTATCGCAACTATCAAATGCCGCTGCGCCAGATTGCCCCCCATAACCTTCTGGCGGTACTGCGGGGAGAAAAGGAAGGCCTTTTGAGGGTTGCCCTGGACTTTGAGGAAGATCCCCTCCTCGACCAGATTTTAGATCGCCAATTGCGCAGCCCGGCTCAGTCCCTACAGGTTTTTTATCAGGATCTGGTCAAGGATGCCTTTCATCGCTTGATGAAACCGTCTCTGAGTAACGAAATTATGGCGGAAAAGAAGGCCTGGGCCGATGGGGAGTCCATTCAAACCTTTGCCGACAACCTCAAAAATTTACTCCTGGCTGCCCCTGGGGGCATGAAGCCCACCCTGGGCATTGACCCCGGCTTTCGGACGGGGTGTAAAGTGGCGGTCGTGAGTGAGACGGGGCAGTTTTTAGACTACAAAGTCATTTTTCCCCACCTCGGCAAAGGGAAACAAGAAGAAGCGGCCACCATTTTGCAGCACCTCATCGCCCAGTATCACATTGCCCTCATTGCCATTGGCAATGGGACGGCGGGGCGAGAAACCGAAGCCTTTGTGCGGGAGAGTCTTCAGACGGTGGAACATCCCCCCATCCCGGTGATGGTCAATGAATCCGGGGCTTCCATCTATTCCGCTAGCGAGGTGGCGATCGCGGAGTTTCCGGACTTGGATTTAACGGTACGGGGAGCCATTAGTATTGCCCGACGGTTACAGGATCCCCTGGCGGAACTGGTGAAAATCGATCCCAAATCTATTGGGGTGGGGCAATATCAGCACGACGTGGATCAAAAACAACTGAAACAAAAACTAGATGAAACCGTTGAAAGCTGTGTCAACTATGTGGGGGTGGATCTCAACCTGGCTTCCCGTGAATTGCTGACCTATGTCTCTGGCATTACCCCCACTGTCGCTAATAATATTGTGGAATATCGCAATCAAATTGGAGCCTTTAGCGATCGTCAAAGTCTGCTCAAGGTCAAAAAACTCGGGCCAAAACTCTTTGAACAGGCAGCGGGTTTCCTGCGAATTCGCAACGGGAAAAATCCCCTCGATAATACAGCCGTTCACCCGGAACGATATGCACTCGTCCAACAAATGCTTCAGGACTTAGGCATAGCACCAACTCAGATTCAGCAGGCCACAACGCAATTAAAGCAATTAAAACAGATCAACCTCGATCGCTACACCACCGACACCGTGGGAGCCCCCACCCTCAGGGATATTTTACGGGAATTAGAAAAACCCGGTCGAGATCCCCGCGCCCAATTTAGCTACGCCACCTTCAAGCCAGAAATCCGCAGTATTAGCGACCTGGAAGTGGGCATGACCCTAGAAGGCATTGTCACCAATGTGGCTAACTTTGGAGCCTTCGTCGATATTGGAGTGCATCAAGATGGATTGGTGCATATTTCCCAAATGGCCGATCGCTTTGTCCAGGATCCCAAGGATATTGTTCAGGTGGGGCAGGTGGTGACCGTGCGGGTAATGGAGATCAAGGAAAAGCTCAAGCGCATTAGTTTAAGCCTGCGGATTTGACCCCCTCCCTGCAAATGCGCCATACCAAAGCGTTGACATCCTATGCTGTTCTGGTTGCAGATCCTAGCTGTAAAACTGGGACGGGCGCAGCCAATGTTTATAGCCTCAGGGGGCTGGACTAAATTGATGACGCGCCCTCAAAAAGCATCGTTTCAATGCCTATCAGCGTAGGGATACTAACCAACGAAATAAATCTTATTTTGATCACAGTTGTTGATCCAGCTAAACATCTTATGACGTTCGTAATGTCAAAAGAAGGATCTTAATGATTTGACGGTCTGTCAAAAGTCAGCTAAGATTAACCACGAGACAGCATTGAATAAGGCAATTTCTGATCTAGTCGAACAACGTTAGGAAACAATAATCCTAGAACGGATCTAAGCCTTTTGGCTGAACCCATGCAAGCTCATGTTGACTCTCAATGCACTGGACTGTTAACGGGCGATAAGTCCTGGAAGCCTACTACACCAAGGTTATCAGGGTATTCATAGCAAATCGCCTGGGACGCTTACAGAGTTTGCCTTTCACTATTCAGAACATTTTCAATAGTCCCGCCTGAAATGCCGATGCTTCCGTTAAGCGATCTGAGGTTGAAACGGTTGAAATTCCTTTGTTGGTACACACGTTTTAAGTTACTCATATATTGAGGTATTAATAATGATAGCTAACCAAAATCCGTCTTTAGAAGGCTTCTCCTTCGTGGTTGGTATTGGCGCTTCAGCCGGTGGACTCAAACCACTACAGGTCTTCTTTTCCAGCTTACCCCCCAACCCAGGAGCCGCATTTGTAGTCATTCAGCACCTCTCTCCCCAATTGCCGAATTGGATGGTGGATCTACTGCAACAACAAACGACTTTACCCGTATGTCTGGGGGAATATGGTATGGCTCTGGAATTAGATCATATTTATCTTCTGCCCCCAGGAGAACGAATGTGGTTGCACCAGGGACAGTTGTTTCTGGAAAAATCACAGGGTCACGATCCCATAGATTATTTCTTGATAAGCTTAGCCCAAGAGCAAAATGAGCGCTGTATGGCTATTTTGCTTTCCGGGACAGGAGAAGATGGCACAGCGGGAGTTAAAGCCATCAGTCGAGCCGGGGGCATTGTCCTAGTGCAATCCAGCGAAACGGCTCAGTTTGGGACCATGCCGGGTAATCCGGTTAGTTTGGGG
>JBEAPM010000086.1:0-3470 GCA_041164445.1 Cyanobacteriota bacterium | reverse complement strand
GGTTGTAGAGGGGTTAACTGCCGAATAAAGTGCAGAACCGTGGGATCGCCACCAAATATCCAGTGACCACCCCCAATTTCAAATCGGTAGGCTTCACCGTCTTCGGGTGGAGTGGAAAGCCGATCGCTACTGTGAGGACGAATATAGTAAGAGGAACAAATACCGCCGGGATGAGGGGATGCTTCTAGCACCGGAAGACCGGAGGCGTAACCGGCGGCAAGTCCTGTCATACCGCCACCTAGGATTAAGTTATTAGGCATTAAGTTAGCTCCATGAATCTCTCTTGATTTTAATCAAACCTGCCTATCTTCGGGTTCAGGGATTGATCGAATAAAGCCATGTGGAGCTTGTGTTCTAGGTCTTTCGCGATCGTTAGGTCAGACCAAGATTTCTGCTTGTTAGGACATTACTTTACATCCTGTACATCCTGTTTTTCTCCCAGCTTATATAACCAGGCTGGCCGATTCATCACTATGTTTTGCAGTAATTTCAATATCTTTTTGATTCCTATCTTAAGCCAGAACGGTGATAGTTCTATTGATCCTTCATGCCATTCAAGACTATTACTGTATTGGTATGAAATATTTCTTCGCTTCAAGATTTTTTTGAGATAGTAAATGAAATCGGATACTTTGAGCGATCGGGCTATAGGGCGTAAGTTTGAATCATTCTGATCATCTCCGGTCTGTAGATGGGCAATTGCCTGTACATCCTGGATTTCTGGATCAGAAAAATATTCCACTGCATTACGAATGGCATACCGTTTGAGTACGAATATATTTTCGCATAAGTCCGAGTGTTGAACAATGTTGGTCGTATAGTCCAGAACAATTTGCTGAAGTTGAGCGACCGCTGGATCTAATGCTGGTGTATCTCTAAGTTTTGGTTTTACAGTGCCATTCTCTTCCTTATAGCCTGATGTGCTGCCATGGTCAGCAGCGGTAAAGACTTGCTCCAGGATTTTCATATATCGAAAGAGGTAATCTGTTCCCTGGCGTAGAAGTCGTGATGATTTTAGGGATTCCCTGATAAAGGCATGATAAGTTCCTGCTTCAGATCTTGTGAGCGCAGTATTGAGAATGCCAAAATAATAGCCTTCAACGGGATGATCGAGTAGCTTAGAGAGGGTTCTTTGAGTTTTAAGAGTCCAGCCCATATCTACCAGTGCCCACGATTCCTGATCTTGTAATCCTTCTTGTTGAAGATAGCGACGAGTGATGGTTCGACTCGTTTGCAGACGATTTTGTAGTTGCTCTTGACTGTTGGGGTGTTGCAGAGCGGCCCAAAAGGTCTCCAGTTGCTCGTTTTTGAGAGGCTGATCCCAGGATTCTGGAGGTAAGTCATTTTTTTGCAAGGCTTCAGCGATCGCTTCTGGGGTTAGGTAAAGTTTTTGCAAGAGATGGCGTGGGGTTCGGGAATGTCCTTGAATGATCAGCCAGTCTAATTTTTTTAGATCAGTGGACGGGTCTAAGCTGGGAAAAAACCAGGCTTGCCGAGAACCGTAGAGGTAACGACAGTCTGGAGCGGGGATATTCTGGCTTAAAATCTGAGCAATTTTAAGGAGGATTTGTCCATCGCGGGCAACAAAATACAGCCGTTGAATCCCTGAATTATGGGCTTGTTGAAGCACCCAGGCAACGTAGCTGACGAGGAGTGGTGCAACGACATCAGCCGCGATTCGAGTGATCGCTTGGCTTGTGGGATTATCTTCACTCTGACTTAATCGAGTGGCCCGACTTAGCCCAAGTAGTTTGGTGGTAAGCTCAGGCTGATCGGATAACTCGGGTCGAAAGCCTTGCTCATAGCGATTCGGCTGTCCTCCTTTGAAATAGGTAGTGCGAATACCGAGCCGTTGAGGAACTAGTACGTCGCTCTGTACATTGTCTCCTGTATGGTTGAGTTGTTGGGCAGTGATCTTTTCTTGCTCCAGGACATGGCGAAACAGATTACCGGTTGCTTTGAGTAAGCCAATGTCTCCAGAGACATAAATCGGATCATGAGGCTGGGCAATGCCGTTATGAATCAGAATTTTTTGGATATGTTCTATGGGGAGATACATATCCGAGATGAATATAATTTTGTGACCGTTCTGACGTAGGGATTCAATTTTGGATTGAATGGCTTTAATCGGGCGCAGCGATCGAAATTCTAAGTCCAGTTCGGCTTGTTGAACGTTGTGAGGATCTAAGCCATAGTAAACAAGATCTAAGCGATCGTAAATTGCTTGAAGGGTGATGTCTTCTTTATCGGAAAGCGATCGGGCTTCGGATTCGGCTTTGATACGGAGACGAACGAGATCGTAGATGTCTTCGGGACTGAAGTTGGGATTTAGCTTTTTGAAGAGTTGATAAAAGAGATCGCTGGGTCTAAAGAAGGTTCGGGTAATGCAGGTATCGAAAATATCGAAGGAGTACACCATATTGCTATCTTTACCTTAGATGCTTCAGCTATGAAATATCAGTCTTTCGCTTTTCTTCCTAGATTCAATTTCCTCTTGGTAAATCTCTAAATATCGAGAAGCTTGTATCTCTGATGTAAAGTTTTCAGATATGGCTCTTACGCATTTTTGAGACATTTTCGTTCTTAATTCATCATTTTCTGCTAAAGTCTTTATACCGTGAGCTAAATCATTAACATCTTTGTGTTTTGCAATGTATCCCGTTTCCATGTGCTTAATCATATCTGGAATGCCACCAGTATCATACGAAACAACTGGCGTACCACACGCCATACTTTCCAGTACCGCATTGGGTAAGTTATCAGCGATAGTTGGAAAGATGAATAGATCTGCAACAGAATAAATCAAAGATTTTAAGTTCGGATGATCTACATAACCTAAAGCTAAGGTTTGGAATTTGCTTTTAATTTGAGTAGAAAAGTCACCTTTGCCAAACCCTAATAGGAATAGATTTTTAGTCAAAGATTGAGATACCTTTAGGATTGCTTTTTCAAAGGAGTTATAACCTTTATTCTTAGCTAGCCAATCACCTGCTGAGTAGAGAAGGACTAAGGTGTTAGATAGAATTTCTATGCCTAAAGCTTTTCTTGCTTCTGTTCTTGTACGTGGTTTGTATATGTTGTTATTGATTCCGTTGGGAATACAAATTATATTATGCCCAAAGAGTAATGGACTAGATAATGCGACTGATCTTAACCATTCTGATGGAGTGATAACCGTAAATTTTGATTTAGAATAGATATCCTTTTTTATTTTGCAGAGACTAGCTGTTGTATCTAGCTTGAGAGAAATATAAGCATCTAAATAAGGACACTTTCCACATCCGATTTTCCAGCGATCACAATCGAACGAATAGATACAATGACCTGTTATTGGCCACATATCGCAAAATTTCCAAACTACAGGTTTAAGATTGCATATTTTCTTTAAATCCAAAATTGAAAAATTATTATCATGCCAGTGTAGGTTATGAATGTTGATAACATCAGCTTCTTGAATCAAAGGACTCCTA
>JBEAPM010000085.1:0-3305 GCA_041164445.1 Cyanobacteriota bacterium | reverse complement strand
TCCACGGGCGTTTCATCGGAGTGGGGCAGTTCAGCGGCAGTGGGAAGACGACGACGCAGGTAGTAGGCAACGGCACTAGCCATGGGAAGACCTCGATCGATTCGGATAGCAAAATTGTAACGGGTTATGCTCTCCGGTGTTCCAATACAGCAGTTCTCGCAGGTTTCATTATGGGCTTTCCACTGAAAGCGGAAAAATTTAATGGAAGAGTGCAGCGCTCCGCGCCACACTCTTCCACCTTTGAAAGTATCAGTACTATCAGTACATAAATTCTAGTATGAGAATTGCGATCAAAACTTTGAAACTTTTATCCCCAAATCACGACTTCAAGAACAATAGCTCCACCCCCCTCGTTGAATACCCATTACAGGAAGTTTAGCGATCGGGGGCGCTATCAGCTTTAATGTGGAATTTAATTGCTCAAGGTAGGTTTAGAATTTGTGCTCAAGGTTCTCCAAACGATCGGTTCAACATGGCCCTGTCGATCTCTCACCGCTGGATTCAAGGTTTGCATTCTGGCTGGGGTGTTGGGGAGTATCCCTAGCCCATCCCTAGCCCAAACGGACAACGCTCTCGATCTCGATCGTTTCTGTCGGCTTTCCCCTAGCGATGTGGAACGGAAGAAAACGCTCCGGGAAGCAGCCTCAACCTCTATGCAAGCAGCCCAGGCTTACCAAACTTTTTTGCAAGCGCACAGCCAACGCATGAGAACCTGCCGCCAGCAAAATTGGCCCCAGCAACAAGCGATTTGGCTGAGGCTGTATCCCTGTGATGTCAACCCAGATCGACTATCTCAGATTCTCGATCAAGTGGTTGATGCAGGATATAACCAGGTCTTTGTAGAGGTGTTTTATGATGGTCGGGTTTTGTTACCCAGTGCGGAGAATCCTACGCCCTGGCCCTCGGTGATTAATGAGCCAGGTTATGAAACCGTGGATTTATTAGAGCAGTCCATTGATCTGGGGCGGGCGAGAGGTCTGCAGGTCTATGCGTGGCTCTTTACCCTCAATTTTGGTTATAGCTATAGCAATCGGAGCGATCGGGGGGAAGTCCTGGCCCGCAATGGTCGTAATCTAACGAGTCTGGATTTGCTGCAGGGAGAAGTGCAGGCTTTTATTGATCCCTATCACCCGACGGCCCAAGCTGACTATACCCAACTCATTCAGTTGGTGCGGCAACGTCGTCCCGATGGCATCCTCTTTGATTACGTTCGCTATCCTCGGGGAACCGGGACTGCTTCTGTGGCCGGGCAAGTTCAGGATCTCATGATTTACGGGGCAGCGGCTCAAACGGCGTTAATCAACCGTGCCCAAAATAATAAGGGGCGAACCTTAATCGAACAGTTTGTCCAGAAGGGATTTATCACTGTTAACGATATTGAACAGGTGAATAAACGCTATCCCCAGGAAGGAGAACCCCTGTGGCAAGGTCGTCAAGTACCGCCACCGCCTAAACCCAATGCAGAGCCTATTCCTCTGGAACAACAGCAAGCCCGGCTCCAGCAAGAACTCTGGTTGTTGAGTGTGGCCCATGCCCAGCGGGGAGTCTTGGATTTTCTGCAAATGGGGGTGAACTTGGCTCAACAAGCCAATGTTCCCTCTGGAGCAGTTTTCTTTCCTGGTGGCAATCAAACCGTAGGACAATCGGGCTACGATGCTCGCCTCCAGCCTTGGGATCAGTTTCCTGCCTATATCACCTGGCACCCTATGGTCTATGCCGCCTGTGGCAGAACGGATTGCATTCTGGATGAAATTCGCCGTGTGGTCAACCAAGCGAAACCCGGCACCCTCATTCAACCCGCCCTCGCCGGAATGTGGGGACAGTCCAGCGCAGAACGTCCTAGCCTAGACCAGCAAATGGAAGCCATTCAGCGATCGTTTCCTGGTCTCCAAGCCGTGAGCCATTTTGCCTATTCCTGGCAATATCCCCAAATGGATCAGGAACGCAAATTTTGCCGTCTTCCTTAACCTCCGCCGCAGTTTCATGGGGAAAAGAACGCTTCAATCCGGGCATAATTAGGCTAAGGTTATTGAGGCTGCGAATTTATACGTCTGCCATCTGAGCACGTTTCTCCCCGCCTCATCGCCAGTGCGGGGTATACGATTCTGGAGTCCTTGTATGAGAATTTTAGTTACAGGAGGAGCCGGATTTATCGGCTCACACCTGATTGATCGGTTAATGGAACAAGGTCACGACGTGATCTGCCTCGATAATTTCTACACGGGGCATAAGCGCAATATTAAGCATTGGCTACCCAATCCTTACTTTGAAATTATTCGTCATGATATTACTGAACCGATCTGCTTAGAGGTGGATCAAATTTATCATTTAGCCTGTCCCGCTTCTCCTGTTCACTATCAATATAATCCCGTCAAAACCATTAAAACCAACGTGATTGGAACCCTCAATATGCTGGGTTTAGCGAAGCGGGTCAAAGCGCGGATTTTGCTGGCTTCCACCTCAGAAGTCTATGGCGATCCAGATGTCCATCCGCAACCTGAGGAGTATCGAGGTAACGTCAATACGATTGGGATTCGTTCCTGTTATGACGAAGGGAAACGGGTCGCAGAAACCCTTTGTTTTGACTATCATCGCCAAAATAAGGTTGATATTCGGGTCGCCCGAATTTTTAACACCTATGGTCCCCGTATGTTAGAGAATGATGGCCGAGTGGTCAGCAATTTTGTTGTTCAGGCTTTAAAAGGGATTCCCCTGACGGTCTATGGCGACGGTTCTCAAACTCGCAGTTTCTGTTATGTTTCGGATTTGGTTGAAGGCTTAATGCGCTTGATGAATGGCGAGCATATTGGCCCGGTCAATTTAGGGAATCCTGATGAATATACGATTTTGCAACTGGCCGAGACCATTCAAAAAATGGTAAATCCCGATGCAGGGGTACAATTTAAGCCTCTCCCCCAGGATGATCCCCGTCAACGCCAACCGGATATTACCCGTGCCCGGACTTGGCTGGGGTGGGAGCCCACCATTCACTTACAGGCGGGTCTGGAAAAAACGATCGCTGATTTTCGCGATCGAGTGAGTAGCTAGGGCTCTGACTGAATTGATGACGCGCCCTCAGAAATTCGGATCCCCTCAGGTTAAGAATCGGTTTAAACTATTAAGCGTCTTGAGCAATTCGTATCAGTAGGAGGATCGCATTCATTTTGTTTAACTTCTTGAGTGCGTTATTGATCACCTAGAAGCTAGCTTGAGGGGGGCTTTTCCTGTTCATCTCCCGGTCAAAACTAGGGGATGATCTTGGCATAGTCGTTGGTATTGCTTTCCATATCCTAAAAAAAGCAAAA